>CAZAPI010000050.1:6016-10358 GCA_964486945.1 uncultured Rikenella sp.
GAATACAGTCGAAACAAACGACGCATGGAAAAAGCGATATTTTACAAAGAGTGGGTCAAGACCCGCTGGTACTTCCTCCTCTCGACCCTCCTGCTGGCCGCTTTCACCGGCTACTGCTTGCTGAACGTGAGCCGGATCGTCGAATTCAAAGGGGCGGTCCACCTGTGGCAGGTGATGCTCGAACGCGACGCTGTCTTCGTCGATCTGCTGACCTACCTGCCCGTGTTGGCCGGACTGCTGATGGCTGTATTCCAGTTCATTCCCGAGATGCAGCAAAACCGACTGAAACTGACCCTGCACCTGCCCTATCCGCATTACCGGATGATCGCGGCCATGCTGCTTTACGGCACGTCGATGCTCTGCGTCACCTATCTCGTGAGCCTCGGTATGATCGGCATCTGTTTCGATGCCGTGGTAGCTCGCGAGCTGTTCGCCCGGGTAATGCTGACCGCCCTTCCGTGGTACGTCGCCGGGCTGGCCGCCTACTTCCTGACGGCATGGGTCTGCTTGGAGCCGACGTGGAAACGGCGCATCCTCGATATGCTGGTCGGGGTGGGAGTACTGCGCGTCTTCTTCCTGGCCCAGGCGCCGGAGGCCTATAACGCGTTCCTGCCGTGGCTGGCGCTTTACACCCTGCTGCTCAGCCTGCTCGCCATGCTCTCGGTATACCGCTTCAAGACCGGGGAACAGGACTGAAAATGAATTTGTAATTCCGCACCAGCGGGCAGTCCGTCCTGATGCCGCCGAGTTGCCATCAGGCAAGCCTAATGGCAGCTTGGCGGCGGTTCGGCCCGCACGGCTCGCCGCAGAAACGGGTAGTTACAGCCCGGCTGGAGTGTCCAGTTGCACCGGCCCGACCGCTGACGCGGAGACTTTAAGGAAATACAACCCGGAGGCCCGACGGCACCGCTGGCCCCGGGTAAAATAAATTAATCCGCCTTTACGGATATCCGTAAAACCTTATACCGATGATACGAATCAGCAAAATACTCCTTTTCTTCACCGTCACCGCGCTGCTGGCATGGGTGCTGCCGTGGGCCTACAGCTTCCTCGGCGGAGCCTCGCCGCGAACCCCGTTCACCCTTTACAGCACCGTGACCGGCGAATTCTCGTGGATGGAAACCACGGACAACGGAATCGTCTACAAAGATGCCGCCGGACACACTTTCACCGACAAAGAGTTCGACAGCATCCTGCCTTTCTTTTACTACCGGCAGTTAGTCTCCGACAACCGCTTTCCGGACAGCATCCGCGGGGTTGCGGTAACGCCCCGCACGGCCCAGAACGGCAATTTCATGTTCCGCAGCTCGCCGCGGCAGGTGAACGCCAACGCCCCGGCGATCTATCCCCTGCTGGAGTCTATGTCCGGCCGCGTGGATCTCGAAGACCCGGACGATGTTTTCCGCATCGACCGGAACGGAATCACCTTTATCGACTGCGCCACCAACTCCGTAAAGGCGGACAAGAGCGCCGCCTTCACCGAAATGCTCCGTAAAAAAGGATTCGTTTTCCCGGCGAAGATTGTGGCCGGGAACCCGACCACCCGTAAAGAATATGACGAAGGTTTCTTTATTATCGACAACGCAGGCAAGCTGTTCCACCTCAAACAGACCATAGGACGGCCGTTCGTGCGGGCCGTCGAATTGCCCGAAGGGGTGGACCCGGCGCAGATCTTCGTCACGGAGTACCGCGGCCGCCAGTATTTCGCTTTCCTGACTGACAAAGCCGGACAGCTCTATGCCCTGACCACCGGGGATTACGCCCTGCATCCGGTGGCGGTACCGCCCATCGACCTGACGCGGCAGACGCTGATGATCGTGGGCAATCCGTTCGACTGGACGATGAAAGTCGGCGGCACGGACGGCGCGGAGCATTACTACGCCATCGACGGCGATGATTTCGGCCTGCTTAAGGAGCTGCACTATCCGGCACCCGAACCCACCGGGATCGAAAAGGCCGAAAAATATATCTTCCCGTTCCGACTCTCGTTCACCTCGGGACTCGACACGGAGGTCTTTCCCCGTATCGCCGGCATTTCCGGCTGGGCACTGCTGCTCGGCTTCGTCCTCGCCGTTGCATTCTGCCTGATCCGCAAGGCCAACCCCGTACGACAGGCCCCGCAGTGCATCTTCGTCCTTTTGTTCGGGTTGTACGCCTTTATCGGGCTGCTGCTCTTTTCAAAGCGGTAGAAAGGATTTTTTCTCAGGATAGCTCGGGCACTTTTCCGATCGGAAAAGTGCCCGAGCCGCATCTTACCCGATGTGCCGGAGTTCCAGCCGCCCCGTGATACAGGACGGCAGGTCGGCCTCATAGTGCGACACATAGATCAGCGATTTGCCCGTCCGTTCGCAGAAAGCGTCGATGATCGCCTTCGCCCGCTCTTTGTTGCCCGCATCCAGCCCGTTCAACGGCTCGTCGAGGATCAACAGGTCGGGGTCTTTGACGAATGCCCGCGCCAGCAACACCAGCTGCTGTTCGCCGCTGGAGAGGCGCAGGAACGACCGCCCGGCCATCGCCCCGATGCCGAAAGCCTCCATCCATGCCTCCGCCGATGCCAGCTGCGCTGCCGTGGGCGTTTCGTAAAGCCCCATCGAGTCGAAATAACCCGAAGCGACCATATTCGCCGCCGGAATATCCTTCAGGAACGAGCGGTGCATCTCGGAGCTGACATAGCCGATATGCCGCTTGATCTCCCAGATGCTCTCGCCCGTGCCCCGCTGCCGGCCGAAAAGCACGATGTCCTGGGCATAAGCCTGCGGATTGTCCGCGCTGATCAGGCTCAGCAGGGTCGATTTCCCCGATCCGTTCGGCCCCGCCAGCGCCCATTTCTCGCCGTTCCGGACTGTCCAGTCCAGCGAATTTAGTATCGTCCGGTCGCCGTACCGGATCGTCACCCCGTTCAGTTTCACGACCTCGGTGCATTCCAGCGGTTTACCCTCCGCCGGGGGCAACGCAACCTGCGGCGGCTGCACGACCTCCTCTCGCAGGAACGTCGCCGCCGGGACTTTAGGCCCCAGCCTGAGGCCGTCCAGCTGGTAAACGTGTGTCACGAACGGCGGGATGTCCCCGCCGGACGACAGCACGAGAATCAGTTGCAGACCGGCCATTTCGGCCAGCCGCAACAGCAGCTCGTTCAGCAGCTTGCGGGCCGCCGCATCCAGCCCGACGAACGGATTGTCCACCACCAGCACCCGCGCCCGGGTCAGGAGCATCCGCACGATTTGGAATTTGCGCAGCTCGCCGCTGGAGAGCATGATGACGGGTTTGCCGAGCATCGGCCGGATGGCCAGCAGATCGTATAACTCGTCGCGCAGCGCGGAATCGCCCTCCATCCGGCCCAGCAGCTCGCCGACCCGCGGTGCATTCTCGCTGTCGCACGAATTCCACCGTTGTTGGTAGTAATATTCACCGTCCTCGGCCCGGTTGTAGGTCTCGTGGAAGGCGATATAGCGGATGCCGCCGCCGGAGAACCCGTAACGTAGCCGGCCGCCGCACAGGGCGCGCTGGCCCAGCAAGGTTTCGACCAGCGTGGTCTTTCCGCTGCCGTTCGGGCCGACGATGGCGATATGCTCGTCCGCTCCGAGAGTGAAGTGCAACGGCTCGGCGAACCGGCAGGCGGTTTCGCTCAGGATGCCCCCTTCGAGGGCAACGACGGGTTCCGACATGGTTTCTGAAGTGGTTGAAAACGGACCAAAAATAGTTAAAACCAAATCTAATCCCTAAATTTGGGGAGTGCGATTTTTAACCGACCGTAAAATACCAATCCCATTATGTTCTCATTTTTAGCCCAGTTAGTAACCGATCCGGCGGTGGTGGAGAAGGCCGACAGCGTAAAGGCCACTTTCAGCGAGAAGCTGGCGAATCTCTCCCACATGTCGGCCGAAGACCTGATCAAGACCGTGACCAGCGGAATCGTTTCGATCGCCCTGAAGATACTTGTCGCGCTGATTATCTTCTGGATAGGCCGCTGGCTGATCCGCCGCGTCCGCAAGCTGATGGACCGGATCATGACCCGGCGGGAGGTGGATGTTTCGCTCCGGGCATTCCTGATGAGCCTGGTGAGCATCACGCTGATGCTGTTCCTGATCATCGTCATCATCGGGGTGCTGGGGATCGACACCACGTCGTTCATCGCCCTTTTCGCTTCGGCCGGCCTGGCTATCGGTATGGCGCTGAGCGGGACGCTGCAGAATTTCGCGGGCGGGGTGATGATCCTGCTGTTCCGGCCTTTCCGTGTGGGCGACTACATCTCGGCGCAGGGCCAGAGCGGGACGGTGAAGGAGATCCAACTGATCCACACGGTGCTCAACACGGTGGACAACCAGACGATCTTGCTGCCGAA
>CAZAPI010000051.1:0-10222 GCA_964486945.1 uncultured Rikenella sp.
GGGCGGCAGCGAATTTGAAGGCGGAGGCTTCGGGCCGCAAATTCGATGAATTGGCCGATGCGGCGGAAGAGAGCTGGAACCGGGAATTGAGACGGGTCGAAGTCCGCGGCGGCAGCGACGAGGATAAAACAATCTTCTATACCGCCATGTACCACGCATTTACCGCCCCGTACCTCTTTTCGGACGCGGACGGCAACTACCGCGGCGCGGACGGACAAGTACATGCGCCGGCGGGGAAAGACACGCTGTCCAACTATACCTTGTACTCCACGTGGGACACCTTCCGGGCGTTGCATCCGCTGCTGACCATCGTGCGGCCGGAGGTCAACGAAGCCGTGGTGCGGTCGATGCTCCGCTATTACGAACAGGCCGGGAGGCTGCCGGTGTGGGATCTGCACATGAACGAGACCAACTGCATGATCGGCTACCATGCGGTGCCGATCATCGCCGACGCCTACCTCAAAGGGCAGCTTCCGGACTCGCTCGGCCCGCTGGCGCTGGAGGCCATGGTCCACAGCGCCATGCAGGAGGGTTACGGAGGCCTGCCTTATTACCGGCAGCTGGGCTACCTGCCTTCGGACAAGGAGAACAACTCGGTGTCGAAGGCGGTGGAGTATGCCTATGACGACTGGTGCATCGCGCAGATGGCCCGGGCTTTGGGGAACGACAGCCTGTACGGCGTTTTTATCCGGCGGGCACAGTCTTACAAGAACCATTTCGACCCCGAGGACGGCTTTTTCAAAGGGCGGACTTCGACAGGCCGGTACCATGCGCCGTTCGACCCGACCGAAATATCCATCCTCGGGCAAGGCGATTTCACGGAGGGGAACGCCTGGCACTACCGCTTCTTCGTGCCGCAGGACGTAACCACCCATATCGCGATGCTGGGCGGCGACAGCGCCTACGTGGCGGCCATCGATGCCATGTTCGACGCGCCCTCCACCGAGGCGGACCACTCGCCGGACGTGTCGGGACTGATCGGGCAGTATGCGCACGGCAACGAACCGTCGCACCAGGTGGCATACCTGTACTCTTATGCCGGAGCGCCGTGGCGCACGCAGGAGCGGGTGAACGAGATCAAGCGGACGATGTACACCGCCGCGCGGGACGGCCTGTGCGGCAACGAGGACTGCGGCCAGATGTCGGCCTGGTATGTGTTCAGCGCGATGGGCTTCTATCCGGTGACCCCCGGTTCGGGCGTGTACGTGCTGGGAACCCCGACATTCCCCCAAACGGTGATCCGCCTGCCGCACGGCAGGGAATTCACCGTCGAGGCGAAAGGGCTGTCAGCGGACGGGAAGGATTGCTATATCCAGTCGGCGGAGTTCGACGGGGAACCCTATACGAAATCGTATATCACGCATGAGATGATCGAACGGGGCGGCAAACTGGTGCTTCGCATGGGAGACCGTCCGAACCCGGCGTTCGGCGCCGCGCCGGAGGACCGGCCTGTGGCATCGATCCCGCAGGCGGACGCGGTGACTTCGGCGCAGATGCTGGGCGGCGTGGTGTTCGAACCCTATCTGGACGACAGTTTGCAGGTATTCGGCCCGACAGTGACGCTCTACCCGAAGCTCTTTTCGGCGGCGCCGGGAACGCGCATCGTATATACCACCGACGGCAGCGAACCGAAGACTTCGTCGGCCGAGGCCGGGACGCAGCGGGGCATCGTGCTGTCGGGGGATACGGACCTGAAGCTGCGGGCCGTGGCCCCGGACGGGCGGATGAGCAATGTCAAGGAGTACCGCTTTTATAAGAGCGTGCTGGGAGGCGCGAAAGTCGCGCTGGAGAAGGAGCCTTCCGCGCCGTATGTCAACGGCGGCGCTGCGGCGCTGGTGGATTACGCCATGGGCGGCAACAGCTATATCCGGCCGCAATGGGTCGGTTTCAACGGCAACAACCTGGCGGGGGTGATCGACATGGGGCGTGTCCGTTCGCTGAGCCACGTCGGTTTCAATGCGGCGAACGAGCCGCGCTCGTGGATCGTGCTGCCCCGGGATGCGACCTTCGAATTCTCGACGGACGGAGAACACTACGGGCATCCGGTCGCGGTAGCAACGAAAGACAGCCGCACGGCGGGAAGCGGGGCGCACTACTTCGGGACTTCGATCCCGCACGGGGTGCAGGCCCGCTACATCCGGTTCGTCATCCGCAACGGGGAGCTGCCGGACTGGCATATCGGCAAGGGTAACCCGTCGTGGATGTTCGTGGACGAGATTACGGCGTACTGATTGCTCGTCGGATCATTGGCCGGGTAGTTATGACCCGCCTGAAGTCGAGCAGCTGTTTTGCAGTCTGGCGGCGAGGAGCGCGATTCGCGCTCCTCGCCGCCAGACTGCAACTTCGCAAAGCTCGTTGCGCCGACACTGGCTACGGCCGCACGGAACCGTTGGGATATGTCACGTATCCCCTCGGTCTGATTAAGTCATAGACAAATAAAATATCAATATGCGTAAATTGGTTTTTCCGGGGCTTGTCGCCCTGATCGTAGCGGGTTGCACCGCACAACGCCCGTCCGCCGAGATCGCCGTTATCCCGCAGCCCTCCCGGATCATCGAGGGGCTGGGGGCCGTGCAGATCGGTCCGGACAACGTGAAGACAGCCGTCGACTCCTTGATCGCCGACCCCGAAGGCTACCGGCTGACGGCCCGCAACGGCACCGTGGAGATCGTGGGGGGGAGCGACGCCGGAGTATTCTACGGCTTGCAGACCCTGGAGCAACTGAAAGATTCGGCCGGGTACGTGCCCGTGGCAACCATCGAGGACGTGCCCCGTTTCCGGTGGCGCGGGATGCACCTGGATGTGTCCCGGCATTTCTTTTCGAAAGATTTCGTCAAGAAGTACCTCGACATACTGGCCTATCATAAGATCAACACGTTCCATTGGCACCTGACCGACGGGATCGGATGGCGGTTGCAGATCGACAAATACCCGCTCCTGACCCGTAAAGCGGCCTGGCGCAAGGTCAAGGACGAGAAAGCGCCGTGGATCGGTCTCGAACTCAGCGACGAGTCGCGCAAGGACAGCCCCGACACCTACGGCGGCTATTATACTAAGGAGGATGTGCGCGAGATCGTGGCCTATGCCAAAGAACGGCACATTACGGTGATCCCGGAGATCGAGATGCCCGGCCATTCGGAGGCGGCGACCTTCGCCTATCCGGAATACGCCTGCCCGACGGCCCGGCCGGGAAGCGGCATCTACTGCCCGGGCCGGGAGGAGACGTTCGAATACCTCGAAAATATCATCGACGAAGTGGCCGAACTGTTTCCGGACTCGCCCTATATCCACATCGGCGGCGACGAGGTGGGCAAGGAGCAGTGGAGCAAATGCCCGCTCTGCCAGAAACGCAAGCAGGCGGAGGGCCTCAAAGACGAACATGAGTTGCAGAGCTACTTCGTGCACCGCATGGAGAAGTATATCAACTCGAAGGGCAGAGCGATGATCGGTTTTGACGAGATTCTCGAAGGAGGCCTGGCGCCCAATGCCACGGTGATGTCGTGGACGGGCTTCGAGGGAGGCATCAAGGCGGCCAATGCCGGGCATGACGTGGTGATGGTGCCGCTGGACTACGTCTATTTCGACCATTATCAGGGACAAAACCCCTGCGAGCCGCAGGCGTGGGGCGGATACAACAACGTGAAACGTGTCTATTCGTTCGATCCCGTTCCTGCGGGTGTCGCGCCGGAGAATGCACGCTATGTGCTGGGCGGGCAGGCCAATGTCTGGACTGAGAATATCCGGACTCCGGAGCATGTGGAGTATATGCTTTTGCCGCGTCTGGCGGCGCTCTCCGAGGCCCTGTGGAGCGATACGACGCAGAAAGACTGGCGGCGGTTCGAGCGCAAGCTGGAGCGGCAGTACGACCGTTATGCGGCGAAAGGGTGGAACTATGCCGAAAGCGCATTCACTCCTTATATATCGGAGCAGCATTTCGACGCTGACGGGTCGCTGACCCTGCGGCTGGCTACGGAGCTGGACGGCTATCCGGTGCATTACACGCTGGACGGGTCGGTTCCGACAAGGGATTCGGAGCTGTATGCCGATTCGATTGTAGTGACCGCTCCGGGGACGCTCACAGCCGTGACGTTTCGGAACGGGAAACCGGCGGGGTGCGTCTTGTCGGTGCCGAACCTGCTGAACAAGGCGACGCGGGCGAAGGTCTCTTACGCTGCGCCGTGCAGTCCGGCTTATACGGGAGGCGGGGATACGGCTCTGGTGGACAACCGATATGCTTTCAAGCGGGGGGACGACAAGGCTTGGCAGGGTTTCGAGGGGACGGATATGGATGTGACGTTGGACTTGGGTTCGGTGCAGCCGGTCGAGGGGGTGGCGCTCCGCTTTTTGCAGCATATCGCCTCGACGTCGGTGATGCTGCCGACACGCCTGACGGTGTGGACTTCGGCGGACGGCGGGGACTATACGGTGGCGGCGGATATGCCGGTGGCCTCGGATAACGATTCGGAGGTGATGATCCGGCCGTTCGATATTCGTCTGCCGGTCCCTGTGGAGGCCCGGTATGTGCGGGTGCGGGCGGAGAACATGGGGATTTTGCCGAAAGATCATCCGCGCGGGGGCGGTGCGGCGTGGATCTTCACGGACGAGATCGCAGTATATTAACCGATCGGTTATTTGTACACCCTGTTATTTGGATTTTTGGGGATTGTCTTGCCTTTGGCCCCACGAAAACAGGTTGTAAAACCCTATGTTTATTTCTATGCCTGCCGGTTGCGGGTTCTCTCCGCCTCGCCCATCGGTGCGGAGGTTTTCAATCTGCCGGGAAACCGGCCCATTTCAGGGTCCTTTTATTTAAATAGGTAATAAGGGCCGTCGAAGTCGCGGGCGCATCCCTGCGGTTGAAGCGGCGCACCCCGCCCGCCATCCCCCCAGGCAGGGCCGAAAAGAAAAAATCGCTCCCCGAAAATATGAAGGTATTGAAAATCAAAAAATAGTGTCTATCTTTGCAGACCGATTTTGTGTAACTTAAAAAACAAAAGAGAAAAAACAAAATGCCAACTATCCAACAATTAGTACGTAAAGGAAGGACAGACGCGGCGTACAAGAGCAAGGCACCGGCCCTGGAAGCCTGCCCGCAGCGTCGCGGCGTGTGTGTGCGTGTGTACACCACCACCCCCAAGAAACCGAACTCGGCTATGCGTAAAGTAGCCCGCGTGCGCCTGACCAACGGCAAGGAAGTCAACGCATACATCCCGGGCGAAGGGCATAACCTCCAGGAACACTCCATCGTATTGGTGCGCGGCGGTCGTGTGAAAGACCTGCCGGGGGTGCGTTACCACCTGGTGCGCGGCACACTCGATGCAGCCGGTGTGGACGGCCGTAACCAACGCCGCTCCAAATACGGCACCAAACGTCCGAAAGCAGGCGCTGCTAAGAAATAGCCATCTGCCGGTTCTTGCGTAACGTAAACGTAAACCAAAGTCAAACAAACACCAACCAACAGCCGTCCTTCCCGTCGCTGTATCTGCGGGCTAAGGCGGCGAAACAACAAGAGAAATGAGAAAAGCGAAGCCTAAAAAGCGAATTCTACTTCCTGACCCCAAGTTCGGTGACGTGCTGGTAACCCGGTTCGTCAACAGCCTGATGTTAGACGGTAAGAAGAGTATTGCATACGGTATTTTCTATGACGCCATAGATATCGTAGGCGAGAAGATGAAGGACACGGAAAAGGCTCCTTTGGAAATTTGGAAAAAAGCGCTCGAAAACATCACCCCGCAGGTGGAAGTCAAATCCCGCCGCGTCGGAGGTGCAACCTTCCAGGTACCTATGGAAGTCCGTCCGGAGCGTAAAGTTTCTTTGAGCATTCGGTACCTCCTCCAATTCTCGAGAAAACGCGCCGGCCGTTCAATGGCAGAAAAACTCGCCGCCGAAATCATGGCGGCCTACAATGAAGAAGGCGGAGCATTCAAACGCAAGGAAGAAATGCACCGCATGGCAGAAGCCAACAAGGCATTTGCACACTTCAGATTCTAACCGGATTATTACAGGAATCACATTTTTATGGCAAGAGACCTTAAATACACCAGAAACATCGGTATCATGGCCCACATCGACGCGGGCAAGACTACCACTTCGGAACGTATCCTGTTCTACACCGGTAAGACACACAAAATCGGGGAAGTTCACGAAGGCGGTGCCACCATGGACTGGATGGTACAGGAGCAGGAACGGGGGATCACCATCACCTCGGCCGCAACCACCGCTTTCTGGAACTACAAAGACAACACGTACCAGATCAACATTATCGACACCCCCGGCCACGTGGACTTCACGGTCGAAGTGGAACGTTCGCTGCGCGTGCTCGACGGGGCGGTAGCCACGTTCTGCGCAGTGGGTGGGGTGGAACCGCAGTCTGAAACCGTATGGCGCCAGGCAGATAAATACAATGTGCCGCGTATCGGTTACGTCAACAAGATGGACCGTACCGGTGCCGACTTCGCAGGAGTCTGCGCACAGGTGCACGAACGCCTGGGGGCCAACGCCCTGCCGATCGTATTGCCGATCGGCTCGGAAGATAAGTTTACGGGAGTTATCGACTTGGTATACAACCGCGCCTACGTCTACTTCGACGACAAAACCGTGCGCGACAACTACCACATCGAGGAGATCCCGGACAACATGAAAGAAGAAGCCGCCGCCGCGCGCATCAAACTCATCGAAGAGGTAGCCGCGTCGGACGACACCCTGATGGAGAAATTCTTCGAAGATCCCGATTCGATCACTCCCGAAGAGATCATCGTGGCGCTGCGCAAAGCGACCATCAACATGTCGGTGGTGCCGATGCTCTGCGGCTCTTCGTTCAAGAACAAAGGGGTGCAGCTGCTGCTCGACTCGATCATCGCCTACCTGCCCTCCCCGCTGGACGTGGAGGCTATCGTGGGTACCGACCCGAAAACCGGCGAAGAGGTAAAACGCCATCCGAACGAATCGGAACCGTTCTGCGCGCTGGCTTTCAAGATCGCTACCGACCCGTTCGTGGGACGTCTGGGCTTTATCCGCGTTTACTCGGGTAAGCTGGATGCAGGTTCGTACGCCTTCAACTCCCGCTCGGGAAAGAAAGAACGCATCTCCCGGATCTACCAGATGCACGCCAACAAGCAGAACCCGATCGAATTCGTCGGGGCAGGGGATATCGCTGCAGCCGTAGGGTTCAAGGATGTGCGCACCGGAGACACCCTGTGCGACGAAGAACACCAGATCGTGCTCGAATCCATGACCTTCCCGGAACCGGTGATCGGTCTGGCCATCGAGCCGAAAACCCAGAAAGACCTCGACAAACTCGGAGTCGGTTTGGGCAAACTGGCCGAAGAAGACCCGACCTTTACGGTTAAGACGGACGAAGATTCCGGACAGACCGTTATCTCCGGGATGGGTGAATTGCACCTGGAAATCATCGTCGACCGCTTGCGTCGCGAATTCGGCGTCGAGATCAACCAGGGCGCTCCGCAGGTGAACTACAAAGAGGCCCTGACCGGGACTTACGAGCACCGCGAAGTGTTCAAGAAACAGACCGGGGGGCGCGGTAAGTTCGCCGACATCATCTTCGAGATCGGGCCGGCATCCACCAAGGAGACCGTCGGGCTTGAATTCGTCGACGTGGTCAAAGGGGGAAATATCCCGAAAGAGTTCATCCCGGCCGTACAGAAAGGGTTCACCAACGCCATGGCCAACGGGGCACTGGCAGGCTACCCGATCGATGCGATGAAAGTTACCCTCAAGGACGGTTCGTTCCACCCGGTGGACTCGGATGCACTGAGCTTCGAGATCTGCGCCCGCAACGGTTTTCGCCACGCGGCCGTTAAGGCCAGCCCGGTGATCATGGAACCGATCATGGCCGTCGAAGTGGTCACCCCGGAAGAGAACATGGGGGACATCATCGGCGACCTCAATAAACGACGGGGGCAGATTTCCGGGATGGAATCCAAAGGGAATGCCCGCGTGGTCAAGGCCAAAGTGCCGCTGAGCGAAATGTTCGGCTACGTGACCGTACTGCGCACCATTTCGTCGGGTCGTGCTACGAGCTCGATGGAATTCTCGCACTTCGAAGCCGTTCCGAACAACGTTTCCAAGGAGATCATCGAAAAAGCAAGTGGTAAATTCAAAAACGAAGACGAATAATGAGCCAGAAAATCAGAATAAAACTCAAATCGTACGATCACAATCTGGTGGATAAGTCTGCCGAAAAGATCGTCAAGACCGTCAAATCGACGGGCGCGGTAGTCAGCGGCCCGATTCCGCTGCCCACCAACAAAAAGATCTTCACCATTAACCGGTCGACTTTCGTCAACAAGAAGTCGCGCGAGCAGTTCCAGCTCTCCACTTTCAAGCGGATCCTGGACATCTACAGCTCGACTTCCAAGACCATCGACGCGCTGATGAAGCTTGAACTGCCGAGCGGTGTGGAGGTCGAAATCAAAGTCTGAGACTGATTTTCCGAAAGGGCGGCCTGCCGGTAACCGGCTGAAGTTGTCCGCTACCTACGAAGGTTCGGGGGAATATTCCGCAAGGGATATTCCCCCGAACCTTTTTCGCCCATTGCAGCCGGCGCAACGGTAGCATATTGAAAATGAAGCATAAACCCCGAAAAAAATGCGCGAAAAATTTGATAATCAACCGTAAAGCGCTATCTTTGCAGTCGCCTTTGCTCTCTTTGTACAGGTAACTTGTTGATAATTAAAGGGCTTGTCGATGCGGAGAGTTGAAAAGGTTTAAACAACAACAAACCATTAATAAACAAAATGTCAGGACTAATTGGAAAAAAAATCGGAATGACATCCGTTTTCAGTGCCGAGGGGAAAAACATCCCATGCACTGTTATCGAAGCTGGTCCGTGTGTGGTTACGCAGGTGAAAACCGTTGAGAAAGACGGTTATGCAGCAGTGCAGCTTGCCTATGACGACAAAAAGGAAAAGCACACCAGCAAGCCGATGATGGGACACTTCGCCAAGGCTAACGTGACGCCGAAGCGCAAGATCGCCGAGTTCAAATCGTTCGAAAACGAAATGAACCTGGGCGACGTGGTGGGTGTCGACATTATCGCGGAAGGCGAATGGGTCGACGTGACCGGCATCTCGAAAGGGAAAGGGTTTCAGGGGGTTGTCAAACGCCACGGCTTCGGCGGTGTCGGCGGGCAGACCCACGGCCAGCACAACCGTCAGCGCCACGTCGGGTCTCTGGGAGCCTCTTCTTACCCGTCGCGCGTGTTCAAAGGCAAGCGCATGCCGGGCCGCACCGGGGGCGAGCAGGTGAAAGTGCTCAACCTCAAAGTGCTCAAAGTGATACCCGAGAACAACCTTCTCCTCGTGAAAGGTTCCATTCCGGGCGCCAAAGGATCGTACTTGTTAATCGAAGGCTAAGGGGGAAATTAAGTTATGGAATTGAACATACTCGATATCGCCGGTAAGGAAACCGGGAAGAAAATCACCCTGAATGACGCAGTCTTTGCTGTTGAACAGCCCAATGATCATGCGATCTACCTGGATGTAAAGCAGTATCTGGCAAACCAGCGTCAGGGGACGCACAAGGCGAAACAACGCAACGAAGTCGCAGGCTCTACCCGCAAACTCAAGAAGCAGAAAGGTACGGGCGGTGCACGTTCGGGCTCGATCCTGTCTCCGCTGTTCGTAGGCGGTGGCCGCGTATTCGGTCCGGTGCCGCGCGACTACAGCTTCAAGCTGAACAAGAAACTCAAACAGCTGGCAGGCCGCAGCGCGCTGACCTACAAAGCGCAGAACTCGGCCATTACGGTGGTGGACAGCCTCGAAATGCAGCCCAAGACCAAGGAATTCATCGCAGCGGCCCGGAATCTGGGCATCGCGGATAAGAAGACCCTCGTGGTGCTGTGCGGCGACATGAACAACGCCGGGGTGATCCTCGCCTCGCGCAACCTGCCCAACGTCAAAGTGATCCAGGCCCAGAACCTGAACACCTACGACGTGATGAACGCAGCCCACCTGCTTGTAGGCGGCGAAGGCGCCGTGGCAGCCATGCAGCAAGTTTGTGGAATCCAGTAACGATTACGACTAAGAAATCATGGAAATTTTAATTAAGCCGATACTAACCGAAAAAATGACGGTTCAGGGCGAAAAACTGAACCGCTACGGTTTTATTGTTGACCCGCGCGCCAACAAACTGCAGATCAAAGCTGCGGTGGAAGCTATGTACGGCGTGGTCGTTGCCGAGGTGAACACCTGCAACTACGACG
>CAZAPI010000052.1:0-9901 GCA_964486945.1 uncultured Rikenella sp.
CTTCTTTCTTTGGTGTCAAAGAAAGAAGATGCCCCGCCGGCAGGAGGCGACTAAGAAAAACCCCCGCGGGAGCGGTGCCGCTGGCGCGGGAACTTAATTTTAACCCTACAACTTACTGTACGATGGTCATTTCGTCGATCAACCGGCGGGCACCCGCATATTTGTCGATCAGGAACAGCACGTAGCGGATGTCTACCGCAATGGTGCGCTGCACGTCCGGCTCGAATGCGATGTCGCCGCTCATGGCCTCCCAGTTGCCGTCGAAAGCCAACCCCAGCAGCCGTCCGTCAGCGTCCAGCACCGGGCTGCCCGAGTTGCCGCCTGTGATGTCGTTGTTCGTCAGGAAGCATACCGGCAAATCGCCCTCCACCGCATACGGTCCGAAATCCTTGGCCTTATAAAGCTCCTTGAGCCGCTCCGGTACGATAAAGTCCGGATTACCGGCATCCTCCTTGGCCATAACGCCCGAAAGCGTCGTGAAATAGTTGTAGAACACTGCGTCTGCCGGCCAGTAAGGCAACACCTGTCCGTAGGTCAGCCGCAGCGTGAAATTGGCATCCGGAGCGTAAGCCTTGTCCGGGTGCATCTCCATCAAGCCTGCCACCCAGAGACGGTGTCCTTCGGCGAACTTCGCGGCCGCCTCTTTCAGCGCGCTGTCGGTCAGCTCCTTGTTCTTCTCCGCGATCGAAGCGGCTGCCGCGACGGCGGGATCGGCCTGCCATGCAGCCCGATCGAAATTATCCAAAGCAGCGTAGAAACGGGTCGTATCCGTCAGCAAAGAGTTATCGCTCAGGTCGGCCGCATAGGCTGCCACGTCGGGCCGAACGGCTGCGAAGAAGGCCGGCTGGTCGGCTGCTGCCACGCTGTCGGCGAAGATTTGCAGCATCCGCAAGGTCACTTTCCGGTCGGTCGGGGCATTATAGTTTTTGAAAAACGCTTCACCCGCTTTGCGGAGCGCATCGGCCGCTTTCGTGTCATCTTTTACGTTTTGCAGGATGGCGTTCACCGTCGTTCCCAGCGTATAGCTCTCGACCCCCGTGCGCAGCGCTTCGCTCATAAACTGCTGGATGCGGGCTGCCGCACGGCGCTGCCGTACCGCGCTGTCGATCAGCGGCAGGGCCTTGCCGTACTTAGCCTGCCGTTCCGGCGTAGCGTTCACCCATGCGGCGAATTCCTCCTGCTGGGCTGCCTTTTTACCCCGCACGTCGAGCTTGCGCAACCCGCGGCTCATGCCGATGGAGTTTTTCCAATAGTTCGACGAACCCGCATATTTGCTGGCATACTGGATGCGTACTTTCGGGTCGGCCATCATATCTTCCCACAGGAGTTTCTGCCGTTCGCCGCGCACGAAGATGCGGATCGGGTTATCCTGTTCCAACACCTGGTCGATCTCGTAGGTGGTCATGTAGCGGTTGGTGCGGCCCGGAAAGCCCATAATCATGGCGTAATCTCCGTCCTGATAACCTTTGAGCGAGATTTCGAGATGTTTCGGAGCCTGGTAAGGCACGTTGTCTTTGGAGTAGGCTGCCGGCTTATTGTCCGGCGAAGCATAGACGCGGAACAGCGAGAAGTCGCCCGTATGCCTCGGCCACATCCAGTTGTCGGTGTCGCCGCCGAACTTGCCGATGGACGACGGCGGAGCGCCAACCATGCGCACGTCGGTGAAGCGTTCGGTCACGAAAAGCAGGTACTGGTTGCCGCCGAACATCGGCATCACCTGCGCCCCTTTGAATGCCTTGGCGTCGCTGTTGGCTTTCACGATCTTGCCGGAGGCTTTCCGGATGGCTTCGTTTCGCTGTTCTTCGGTCATGCCGGGCTTCACTTTGGCCAGCACTTCCGGGGTCACGTCTTTGATCTCGCGGATAAAGGTGACGGCGAGGCCCGGGGTGGGCAGCTCTTCTTCCAGGGTCTGCGCCCAAAAGCCGTTGCGGAGGTAGTCGTGTTCGACGGTGCTGTGCTGTTGGATCGATCCGTAGCCGCAGTGGTGGTTGGTGGCGATCAGGCCGTTGGGCGAGATGATCTCGCCGGTGCAGCCGCCGCCGAAGATGACAATGGCATCCTTGAGCGAGGTGCGGTTCAGGTCGTAGATGTCTTTGGCATCGAGCCGCAGACCTTTCTCTTTCATCTTCCCGATATTCATCTTCTCGATGTAGGGGAGCAGCCACATGCCTTCGTCGGCTACGGAGCGCAACGGGGCGGCAAGGGCGAGGGTCAGGGCGGCCAGGCCCAGAACGGTCTTTTTCATAGGGTATGGTTTTGTTTGGAATATTCGGTTAATCGAAAAATCGGTTGGGGTATTCGTCTCCGGGCCAGCGGCCGGGCGGCACTCGTTCCGGAAGTCGGTCTGCCTAACGGCGGAGTATACATTTCGGTGTCTTCAGGATTGTTGGCGGCATCAAAATTAGTTATCTTTGCGGGGTTAAAAAAATCCTGTAAGATGAAATTACCGCAGACTGTGAATATTTTGCTCCTCGGGGGCGGGGGCCGGGAACATGCTTTCGCGTGGAAAATCGCGCAGAGTCCGAGGCTGGAGAAGCTCTTCATTGCGCCGGGCAACGCGGGAACGAAGGCGTGCGGAATGAATGTGGATCTGGATCCGTCGAACTTCCCGGCGATCAAGCAGTTTGTGCTGAACAACTACATCAACCTGGTGGTGGTGGGGCCGGAGCAGCCGTTGGTGGACGGAGTGAAGGACTATTTCCTGAGCGACCCGGAGATCCGCAATATCCCGGTGGTCGGCCCGGCGCAGGAGGCGGCGCGGCTGGAGGGAAGCAAGGAGTATGCGAAGGCGTTCATGGCGCGGCACGGGGTGCCGACGGCGGCGTATTTTACGGTCACGGCCGAAAATGTGGAGGAGGGCTGCGAGTTTCTGGCTTCGAAAATGAAAGCGCCCTATGTGCTGAAAGCTGACGGGCTGGCGGCGGGCAAGGGGGTGCTGATTATCGACGACCTGGCCGAAGCTCAAAACGAATTGAGGGAGATGCTCTCCGGAAAATTCGGGGCGGCGTCGAAAAAGGTGGTGATCGAGGAATTCCTGTCGGGAATCGAGGTGTCGGTGTTCGTGGCCACGGACGGAAAGTCATATAAAATTTTACCGGAGGCGAAGGATTACAAGCGTGTGGGCGAGGGAGACACGGGACTCAACACGGGGGGCATGGGGGCGGTGTCGCCGGTGCCGTTCGCGACGACGGAATTTATGGAGAAGGTGCGCACGCGGATCGTGGAGCCGACGGTGCGGGGCATCCGGGAGGAGGGGCTGGACTACACGGGCTTTATCTTCATCGGCCTGATGAATTGCGGGGGGGAACCGATGGTGATCGAGTACAATGTACGGATGGGCGACCCGGAGACGGAGGTGGTGTTGCCGCGCATCACGTCGGACATGATCGATTTGCTGGAGGGGATAGCGCATGGCACGCTGGAGGAAAAGACGCTGGAGGTGACGCCGCAGACGGCGGCGACGGTGGTGTGCGTGTCGGGCGGCTACCCGGGGGGGTATCCGAAGGGCAAGCCGATCTCGGGTCTGCCGGCGGGGGACGGCGTGCTGGGGAACAGCATCGTGTTCCACGCGGGAACGGCGCTCAAGGAGGAACGGGTGGTGACGTCGGGAGGACGGGTGCTGGCGGTGACTTCGCTGGGCGGCTCGATCCCTGAGGCGACGGAGCGCTCGTACGATGCGATCGCCAATATCGACTATGAGGGCTTGTATTGCCGCCGGGACATCGGCCGCGATCTATTATAAACCGTTCGTTAAATTACTACCCCCGCTTGGAGCTGCCGTTTTTTAACTCCGGCCTCCGCGGCAGCGGGGCGGCATCTTAATAGGGCTGCGCAGACCCCGACAAAACAGCCAACGGCTGCCACGCCGGGCGGCGATACTGCGTATCGCTATACTTTTTAACGAACGTATAAAGAGGCTGGGAATGAGTTTGGACCTTACGCGTCAGAGCCTGCTAAAGACACTCTTCTACTTTGTGCTGCTGGCTGTCATATTCTGGGGAGCCGAGCTCGTCGATCCCGGGCGGGCCGGCCTGGCCGCCGCTGCACTTGCAGAGCAGGTGATAGCCCCTCCGGCCGGAATGCCACTCGGAACCCTGATCGACAACTGGCTCGGGTACGTGCCCGGCGTGGGGATACTGCTCTCCTCCATCCTTGTGTTCGTCAACTCCTTTTTCGTCACGCGGATCGTGATCCGGAACGTCATCTTCCTGGAACGTACCTACATGCCGGCGATCATCTACCTGCTGGTCAGCTCCGGATACTACAACTCCTACATGAGCTTCCGACCGCTGCTCGTGGCTTTCCTGCTGCTGGTCGCCGCCGAGATCATCTTCAAAAGCTACAACTACAAAGCCCTGGCAACGGGGCCTTACCTGGTCATTGGCTTTATATTCGGCACCGCCGGGGCGATCTACGCCCCGGCACTGTTCCTGGCGGCGCTGATCCCGGTAGGACTGTCCATCTTCAGACTCTTCGACGTCCGGGAATGGATCGCCGCCTTCGGAGGCTGGCTGATGCCTGTCTTCTTCAGTGCCTATGGCGTATGGCTTGCCGGAGGGGAATTTCTGGATATTGTGACCGACTGCCGGAATACGTTGCTTACGCCGCTGGAACTTCCCTCCGTGAAGCTTTTCAGCTGTTTCGAATGGACTTTCATCGGCTGCGTGGCCGTGCTGTTCGTCCTCTCGATCATTACGTTCCTGGGGCGCAGCCGCAGCTATAAGCTCAAACCGTTCAAGGTCTACATTTTCTTTATCTGGATGCTGGCGGTCGCGGCGCTGATCCTCGCTTTGGCACCGTGCCGATCGCTGTACCAGCTGCCGACACTGGCTATCCCGCTGGCGGTCATTATCCCGACCTATTTCAACGACCGAAAACCCAATTTTATCTCCAATTTCCTCTATGTGCTGATGATGGGGTGCGCTGTGGTGATCCACCTGCTGCCTTTCTTTCTGTAATAACCGGACGGTTATTAAATAGAAAAGTTCTAATTTTGCAGTTCGATTACTAACAGAACGTTCCACAAACACCGAATGACCCAGCGACAGCCCACCATCCTCCAATCCGTTATCCCGATCCTCGTCCTGCTGGGGCTTATCATGACCACAGTGCTCGGCACCGGCGCAGACGCCCTTGCCGGCGCCAACCAGCTCTCGCTGCTCATAGCATCGGCCATCGGCGTCGGTATCGCCGTCTATAACCGCGTCCGGTGGGCCGACATCATGCAAGGCATGGTGCACACCATCAGCGCCTCGCTGCCCGCCATCCTGATCCTTTTGATGGTCGGGATGCTCTCCGGCAGCTGGATGGTCAGCGGAGTGATCCCCACCATGATCTACTACGGGCTGGACATCCTCCGACCCGACTACTTTCTACCCGCCTGCGTGGTGATCTCGGCCGCCGTGTCCGTGGCAACGGGCAGCTCGTGGTCGACGATCGCCACCATCGGCGTCGCGCTGATCGGGATCGGACACGCGCTGGGCTTCGATATGGCCATAACCGCCGGGGCCATTATATCCGGAGCCTATTTCGGGGACAAGGTATCGCCTTTGAGCGACACCACCAACCTCGCCTCCGCCGTGACCGGGACTGACCTCTTCGTCCATATCCGCTACATGATGCAGACCACCGTGCCCTCCATCCTGCTGGCGCTCGCGGCATTCACCGTGCTGACCCTAACCGCCGGAGGAGGTTCCGGGGCGGCTTCCGGCGTCGACACCTTCCAGCAGACGATCGCCCGGACTTACCATATCAATCCCCTGCTGCTGCTGATCCCGGTGCTGGTCGTCTTTATGATCGTGAAAAAGATACCCGCCGTTCCGGTGCTGATGATCGGCTCGCTGCTGGCCGTACTGGCGGCCGCCGTATTCCAGCAGGAGCTGCTGGCGACGCTCACGCCCGGCGGCGACCTGACCTTAGGGAGCGCCTACGAGGTACTTACCCGTTCGCTCTACGGCGAAACGGCTCCGCTGACGGGCGACGCCGCGGTGGACAAACTGCTCGCTACGGGCGGCATGGCGGGAATGCTGAATACGGTATGGCTCATTATCACGGCAATGGTCTTCGGCGGCGTGATGGAGGCGGGCCATTTCCTGGAGCGCATCACCGACGCCATCCTGAGTCGCGTCCGCTCGGCGGGGGGATTAGTCACTACGGCCACGGGGAGCTGCCTGCTTTTCAACCTGACTTCCGGCGACCAGTATATGTCGATCGTGGTGCCCGGCAAAATGTTCATCGGGGCGTTCCGGCGCAACGGTTTGCAGCCTCGGCTGCTGAGCCGCACACTCGAAGACGGCGGAACGGCCACGTCGGTGCTGGTGCCGTGGAATACCTGCGGCGCCACGCAGGCGTCGATCCTCGGAGTGCCGACGCTGGCCTACCTCCCTTTCGCTTTCTTCTGCTGGCTCAGTCCCGTCGTGACGCTAATAGTGGCATGGGCCGGTTGGGGGATAAAAAAAACGGCACCGTCAGAGGATCAGTCCGTTGCGGCGGCTGACCTCCAATAGCCGGGCCTCGATCCCGGCGGGCGGATCGTTCAGGCTTTCGACCCAGGGATGGGCGGCGGGCACCGAAAGCCTTTCGAGCGGCCGTGAGGCAGCCTGGCGGCCCGTCTGATCGGCCAGGGAAGGATATTCTTCAAACCGGTGATGGCCCTGGAGCAATCGTTCGAGTGTTGCCATTTCTATCGGAATGGATAACGGTAACGTTTTTTTTCGTATTCCGGAACAGCGCAGGCGCACTTCGCCGAAAGGCAATACCTCCCGTTGCCATGGCACCCTTATACCACTGGTCGGCAAACCCGCCCTTTTCGTCGGCGAATTTCCCGGGCCGGTCTTTATTGCTTGCCGCCCGATAACCGGATAAATAGCTTTGTTGCAAATGATTAATGTCAAACCATGAATAAAATACGCATCCTTACCGGCGCTGCCCTGCTCTGCTGCGCCGTGGCGGCGGCGGAAGCCGCTCCGTGGACCCTCCGCACCTGCATCGACTACGCCCGCTCGCACAATATACAGGTGCAGTCGGCCGAGGTGTCGAACAGCAGTGCCGGGGTCAACCTGCTGCAAGCCAGGGCGCAGCAGACACCGTCCCTCTCATTCTCGACCGGGCAGGGGGTCGCGCACGGCAAGAAGGAGGGAACTTCCTATTCGGGCAGCTACTCGCTGAATGCCGGACTGACGGTCTACAAGGGTGGACAGCTGGCCAATACGGTCAAAAAGCAGGAGATACAGACGCGCAGCACGCTGCTGAACGTGGCGGTGGCCCGCAATGACATCGAAATCGCGGTGACGGAAGCCTACCTGACAATCCTTTACGCCCATGAAAACCTTAAAACGAAGCGCCAGACGGTCGAGGCTTCGGCTGCACAGCTGGATCGCACCGAATCCCTGCTCAAGGCCGGGTCGGTGTCCGTCAGCGACTATGCCCAGATCGAGGCTCAGTACCGAAGCGATGTTTACGACCGCACGGTGGCGGAGAACACGCTGGCGCAGGCCAAACTGAAATTGAAACAGTTGCTGGAGCTGGAGTTGGAGGATGAGTTCGACGTGACGTTCCCGGAGATCGCGGATGCGGCGGTGATGGCGGCGGTGCCGGAGCTGGCCGAGGTCTACGCTTCCGCCACGCAGGTGATGCCGCAGGCGGAGAGCAGCCGGCTGGAGGTCGAAGCGGCGCAGGTGAACGAAAAGATCGCCAAAGGCCAAAAGCTGCCGACGGTGTCGCTGAGCGCGGCGGTGGGCACGGGCAACTTCTCGAACAGCGGATTCTCGTTCTTCAACCAACTGAGTAACAAACTGAACGAGAGCGCGACGGTGAATATCAGCGTGCCTATCTTCAACAACCGCTCGGCGCGGTCGGCGATCGACTTGGCCCGGCTCGAAACGCGGTCGTCGGAGCTCTCGCACGCCCAAACGATGAAAGACCTGCTTTCGGACGTGGAGTCGCTGTGGCAGAACGCGGTGTCGGCGCAGAGCCGCTACGAGGCGGCGACGGGCAAACTGAAATCGGCGGAGTTGAGCTACCGGCTGGTGCAGGAGCAGTTCGACAGCGGGATGAAAAACGCGGTGGATCTGCTGACGGAGAAGAACAACTACCTCTCGGCGCAGCAGGAGGTGATCCAGGCGAAGTTCCAGTCGGTGCTGTCGCTCCAGCTGCTGGAGTTCTACCGCGGCGGGGAGATCGAGCTGTAAAGGTATGGCAAAGCGGGGCAGCCCGGACTGCCCGTGAACGCGCAGCCGGGTTCCGTGGCAATGGCGTCCCTGCGGCCCATCTGCGGAGGTGGGCAGCGGGCCGAAAACGAGAAGCCGGGTCTTCTTACGCAACCGTGCATAAAAGCGGTGCTTTGGCCCGCCGAACAACAAAACGGTCGAGAGGGCGGCGCAAGGCCGAATCCGAGGGGGCGGGAAACTATGTTCCCGTGGCAACGGCGGCGTACCGAATCCGACAAACCGAAAAGGATACAGCTAACAGGAAATGTAAATAATGTCAAAGGATATGGAAAAGAACCGGAAAATAATGGGCCGCCCGCTGTGGGCGGCAGTGGCGGCGGGCCTGATGATCGCCTGCGGACCGAAAGAGGCGGGAGTGGATTACGAAACGGCGGCGGTGGAACGCGGGACGATCAGCAACAGCGTAACGGCAACCGGCACTATCGAGCCGACCACGGAGGTGGAGGTGGGTACGCAGGTGTCGGGCAAGATCACCAAGCTCTACGCCGACTACAACTCCGTCGTGCGGGCCGGCCAGCTGCTGGCCGAGCTCGACACGGTCGAATTGAGGGCCACGTTAGATTCGCGCACTGCGAGCCTCGAATCGGCGCGCGTCAAATACGAGTACCAGAAGAAAAACTTCAACCGGATCAAGGGGCTGTTCGAAAAGGGCATGGTCAGCGAGACCGATTTCGAGGATGCCGAATACCAGTATCAGACCTCCAAAACCGACTACGACCAGGCCCGGTCCAATATGGTGCAGGCTGAGACCAACTTAGGTTATGCGCGGATCTACTCGCCCATCGACGGCATCGTCCTCTCGCGCGAGGTGGAGGTTGGCCAGACGGTGGCGGCGAGCTTCGAAACCCCTACCCTGTTCACCCTCGCCCAGGACCTGCGCAAAATGCAGGTGGTGGCCGACGTGGACGAGGCCGACATCGGGCAGGTGAAGGAGGGACAGGAGGTGAATTTCACGGTGGATGCCTACCCGGACGACGTATTCAAGGGGTCGGTGACGCAGGTGCGCCTGCAGGCGACCACGGAGTCGAATGTGGTGACGTACGAGGTGGTGATCGACGCGCCGAACCCGGAGATCAAGCTGAAACCGGGGTTGACGGCCAATGTCACGATCTTCACGATGCAGAAACCGGACATCCTGATCGTCCCGGCCAAGGCGCTGCGTTTCTCGCCGCAACCGGGCCGGAAGGCGGCTGCCTCGGGGCCGAAACGGGTGTATGTAGATCACAATGGCAAACTGACCGAAACGACGGTGAAGACGGGAGTGACGGACGGTATCTACACGGAGATTGTCGAAGGGGTGGCCGAGGGCGACTCGGTGGCGGTGGGTTTCAAAGCGATATTGCCGGCTGCGGGGAACGAGGCGGGAGGGGCACAAAGCCCGTTCATGCCTACGCCTCCGGGGGGGAAAAAGAAGTAGCTGAACGGGTATCGCCATTCGCTGGAATGGCCGGGCCCCGCGGGGGGCAGGGCGGCCCGAAAGGGGGAGTTACAGCCAACAAAAAAGCCTCACAGCTGCAAACTGCAATGAAGTTGGAATTACCCGGGGCAAAAGTCGCGCGCTAACGGAAATCCGGCGAAAAGCCTGACGGCTTTCCGGTCGTCTTTCCTACGGTTAGCAGAGCGCGCGACGAGTTTTGCAAATGCCCGGCCATATTTTACCAACAAGAGGGAAC
>CAZAPI010000053.1:0-4502 GCA_964486945.1 uncultured Rikenella sp.
TGATTTCCAACTGGCAAGGGCATCTGCCCGCCGAACTGCAAGTCGCTGCGCAGTTGATCGAGATCGACCCCGCAGGGGCAGTGGTCTGGAGCTACGACGGCCGCGGCGGCCGCCCGGTGAAAGGGGGAGGCGTGGACTTTATTTCGGCTTTTTATCCTTTTACGGAATAACAGCGCATACTAACACCAAACGATAAATGATAAAGAGAACAATTTTCACAGCAAGCCTGGCGCTTCTGATGGCCGCAGCGGCACCCCTCGCCTCGATTGGCGAAGCCGCCGCCGCACCGGTGGCACCCGCCGGGGCTGCGCCCGCCAGGAAAGCCAAAACCGCGCAGACCTGGTTGCAACAGGCTTTGGCAGTCAAGCAGAAAGTGGCAGCCGATTCACCGAACGGATTGCCGTACGTTTCGACCGAATACCGGCGCGGGACAGCTCCCGGCAAAGTTTCCATCGACCTGACAGGGCTCAAAGAAATCTCGCTGGTGACGTGGGCTACGCCCGACGGGACGGATTACGACCATGCCGTATGGGCCGACGCCAAATTCACGAAAAAAGATGGCACCGTAGTGTGGATCGGGGAGATGAAACCCAAAGTGAAACGCATCGAAGGCAACTGGACCAGCACCGACAAGAACCTGGCCGGGAACACATTGCAGATTCGGGACACGAAATACGAACACGGGCTGATTGCCCATGCCAACAGTCTGCTTACGTATGAGCTGAACGGCGACTATACCCGTTTCGACTCCGAGATCGGGATCGACGAAGGCTCCAGTGGGGGGAGCGCTATTTTCAAGATCATGGTGACCAACGGCCGCAAAGAGGCCGAAGAACTGGTCGAAGCCTGTCCGGAAGTACAGGACAAACTGGGCGCTTTTATCGGGTCGCCGATCGCTGATTGGCTCACCTCGCCGGGGACTACTCTGGAACAGGCGGCTGTGGTCAAGATTGTCAGCCAGCTGGACAAGCCGGACTATTTCAACGCCAGGATCAAAGAGCTCGAGGCCAATCCGGACATGGAGAAACGCATCCTCGGCTATATGGACTTGGCCGGCCAGGCCGAAGCAGTGCTCAACCTGCAGGACCAGCTCGCGTGGCTCAACATCCCGGCCATCGGCAAAGCACTGGCCGACATGAAGACCATGAAAGGCTTCGACGGCCAGAAATACGATTCCGCTTACACCGAACTCAAGACCATCGCAGCCAACGGTTTCGACGGGATCTATAAGGCAGACAAACCCGTTATGGAAGCTGCGGCCAAAGCCCTGGCTTTGAAACGGGAAATACTGATGGCCAATCCGCTTTTGGACCACGATAAGATCGTCGTGACCAAATACGACATCGGCAAGAGCGCAAGATACGTGATGGCTCCGGCTTTGGGGACGCAGCCCAACAACTGGTCGAACCAGTACTCGGCATCGCGCGGCGGCTTCCGCGCCTCCATCGTCGAGCTCTCCAACCTGCGCGGAGACAAGATCAAAGAACGCCTCATCTACAAACCCCAAGGCGATGCGCCGGTGACCGACGTGCATATGCACTGGAACGCCGACCGCATGCTCTTCACATCGGTAGACTCGGCGCGGCGCTGGCACGTGTTCGAAGTGAACACCGACGGCACGGGCGTCAAGAACCTGACCGCAGCCATTCCGGAACCCGACGTGGAATTCGCCGACGGAGCTTACCTGCCCGACGGGCGGCTGATTATCAACACCACGCTGGGATACCACGGAGTGCCGTGCGTGGACGGGGCCGATGCCGTGGGTAACTTCGCGCTGTACGACCCGAAAACCGGCTATCTGCGCAGGCTTACCTTCGACCAGGACAACAACTGGAACCCCACCGTGATGAACAATGGCCGCGTCATGTACACCCGTTGGGAGTACACCGACCTGATCCACTACTTCTCGCGCTTCGTGATGCACATGAACCCCGACGGCACCGAGAACAAAAACCTCTACGGCAGCGGTTCGTGGTTCCCGAACTCGACCTTCGACATGCAGCCGCTCCCCGGCGGATCGAGCGCCTTCGTGGGGATCATCTCCGGTCACCACGGCATCGCACGTTCCGGGCGGCTGATCATCTTCGACCCGGCCAAATCGCGCAAAGAGGAGAAAGGGATGGTACAGGAGATCCCGTTCAGCAGCCGTCCGATCGAACCGATCATCAAGGACGAGATGGTGAATGGCGTATGGCCGCAATTCATCAAACCTCATCCGCTCAACGACCGTTACTTCCTGGTGACCGCCAAACTGACCCCGAATTCGCTCTGGGGCATCTACCTGGTGGACATCTACGATAACGTGACCCTGGTGGTGGAAAGCGAAGGTGACGGCTATATCAACTCGATCCCGGAAGTCAAGAAAGTGATCCCGCCGGTCATTCCGGACAAGATCAACCCCGACAGCAAAGAGGCTACCGTCTTCATTCAGGACATTTACGAGGGCGAAGGTCTGCCCGGCGTACCGCGCGGTACGGTGAAGAAACTCCGCGTGCTGGCGTACGAGTACGCCTACCGCGACTCCCCGTCGAACCACGCCGCACAGGGCATCCAGTCCGGCTGGGACATCAAGCGCCTGCTGGGCGAAGTGCCGGTGGAAGCCGACGGTTCCGCCATCTTTACCATTCCGGCCAATACGCCGGTATCGCTCCAGCCGCTCGACTCGCTGGGCCGCGCCATCCAGTGGATGCGCAGCTGGTTCGTCGGGATGCCTGGCGAGACCGTTTCGTGCGTGGGCTGCCACGAAGACCAGAACCTGATGCCGATCCCGAAACGAGTGATCGCTTCGCAGAAAAAGGCATCCAAGATCGAAGTTCCGGAAGGCGGCGCGCGCCCGTTCACCTTCGAGCTGGAGATCCAGCCGATCCTGGACCGCGCCTGCGTGGCCTGCCACAACAACGAAAAGGCCGCCGGCGGCAAGAACTTTACCGGCGGACGCTACGACAACCTCTACAAGTTCAGCGACAGCTACCTCGATTTCCACCCCTACTTCTACCGTCAGGGCCCGGAAGCCGACATGTATGTCCTGGCCCCGTATGAATTCAACGCCTCGAACAGCGAGATGGTGCAGATGCTCCGGAACGGGCACCACGGCGTGAAACTGACCGACAAAGAGTGGAAGACCCTCTATAACTGGATCGACTTCAACGCCCCCTATCACAGCACATTCGACCACATCCGGGAAGTGAAAGTGGGCCAGCACGGCTACAACCAGGTACAACGCCGCAAAGAGCTGATGGACAAGTACGCCAACGGCATGATGGTAGACTGGCAGCAAGAGATCCGCGACTACGCGGCCTACCTCGAAAAGCAGCCCGAACCGCAGCCCGTGATGCCGGAACCCGTTGCCGAACCGAAAGCCAAGACCGTCAAAGTCAAAGGCTGGCCGTTCACGGCCGACGAAGCTAAGACCATGGCCGGCGACGACAACAAGAAAAGCATCGAGATCGCCCCTGGCGTGACGATGAACTTCGTGCGGATTCCGGCCGGTACCTTCGTGATGGGGGCCGACAAAGGCATCTCCGCGCCGAAGAGCAAAGTGAAAGTCGAGAAACCTTTCTGGATGGGCGAGATCGAAGTGAGCAACGAGCAGTTCCGCGCCCTCTTCCCCGACCATGACAACCGTTTGATCGGCCAGCACTGGAAAGATCACACCGGTCCGAACTACCTGGTAGACGAAGACTGGCGTCCGGCCATCCGCGTCAGCTGGGAGCAGGCCATGGAGTACTGCCGCAAACTCAGCGAGCAGACCGGCCTGAAGATCACCCTGCCGACCGAGGCTCAGTGGGAGTGGGCAGCGCGCGCCGGTTCCGACGGCGAAAACTGGTGGGGCGTCGATCCCGACTTCTCGCCTTACGAAAACCTCGCCGACGTACAGCTGCAGAAGATGGCCGTGAGCGGCGTCGATCCGCAGCCGATGAGCCCGAACAGCCAGATATTCAAATACTGGGATTTCCTGCCCAAGGACGCTTCGGTGGACGACGGCAATATGCTGCTCGGCAAGAGCGGATCGTATAAGGCGAATCCGTGGGGCCTGTACGACATGCAGGGGAACGTGGCCGAATGGACCCGTTCCGACTACCGGCCTTATCCCTACAACGCTAAAGCCGATGCAACGAACGTGTCCAATGCCGAGAAAGTGGCTCGCGGCGGGTCGTGGATCGACCGCACCAAGAACGCCAGCCTCTCTACCCGGCGTCACTTCCTGCCGTGGCAGAGAGTGCGGAACGTAGGTTTCCGCGTGATTATCGAAGAATAGCAGCATCCGCACAGTAAATTGACCGCAGCCCGGTTTTCCATCTTAGAATGGAAAACCGGGCTCTTTTTCATTCCCCCCCTTGGGGTTTCCCGCAACAAAAGCCGTACCTTTATCGCTAAAAACTAACACCAAGCATGAAACTCACCACAGATAAAATCATCGTCAGCGGCCCGTGCAGCGCCGAAAGCCGTGAGCAGGTCATCAAGACAGCCGAAGGGCTCGCCGCGCAGGGTGTCACCGCGTT
>CAZAPI010000053.1:4512-9895 GCA_964486945.1 uncultured Rikenella sp.
GGGCTTTGGAAACCCCGCACCCGCCCCGGATGCTTCGAAGGGGTCGGGGCCGAAGGGCTCGAATGGATGGCCGAAGTGCGGCGCACCTACGGCATGCGCATCGCCACCGAACTCAACAGCGTCCGTAATGCCGACCTGCTCCTGAAAGCAGGAATGGACATCGCCTGGATCGGCGCCCGCACCGCCACCAACCCCTTCGACGTGCAGGACATCGCCGACGCATTGCGCGGGTGCCATATCGACGTCTACATCAAGAACCCCGTCGCGCCCGACTCAGCCTTGTGGCTCGGCGCCATCGAGCGTATCGAGCGGGCCAATATCAAGGGCAAAATCGTGGCCATACACCGCGGCTTCTGCGCCTGGGAGAAAGACATCTTCCGCAATAACCCAATTTGGAGCATCCCCCTGTGGCTCAAGGCCCAGCGGCCCGACATTCCCGTCGTCTGCGACCCCAGCCATATCGCCGGGCAGGCCAAACTCGTGCCCCACGTGGCCCGGATGGCCCTGTCGCAGGGAGCTGACGGCCTTTTCGTCGAGTCCCATTGCAATCCGCCCGTGGCGCTGAGCGACGCCGCCCAGCAGCTGACCCCTGACGAAACAGGGCAGATGTTCCGCGACCTGAACCTGACCGACCGATAACCTTATGAAAAAACTGATCCGGATACTCGTCTCCTACCCCGCCATGGCCGTGATGCTGGTGCTCTATGCCGCCGCGATGGCCGTCGCCACCTTCGTGGAAAGCAAGCACGGCACCCCCGTGGCCCGGCATTGGGTCTACAACAACTGGCCCTTCTACCTGCTCCAGCTGCTGCTCGTCATCAACTTCGTGGGTATCGCCGCCCGGCAGCACCTCGTGCGGCAGAAAAAGTGGGCCACACTCGTGTTCCATTACGCCTTTGCCGTGATCTTGCTCGGAGCCTTCGTGACCCACCTGACCGGGCGCGAAGGCATTATGCACATCCGCGAAGGGGAAAGCTCCGACACCTTGCTCGATCCTTTCGATCCCGTCGAAACCCTTGAAACATTGCCCTTTAGTGTCGAACTGAAAGACTTCCGGCTCGTACGTTACCCCGGTTCCCGCAGTCCCTCGTCGTTCGAGAGCGACGTGGTCGTGAAGCGGCCCGGGAAACCCGACAGGCACGAGAACATCTACATGAACAACGTCCTGCACGTCGGGGCATACCGGCTCTACCAGTCGAGCTACGACCCCGACGAAAGGGGCACCGTGCTCACCGTGAACCGCGACCGCATGGGGACGCTGATCACCTATTTCGGCTATATCCTGCTGATGGGCGGCATGATCCTCTCGCTGTTCCGCAAGAACTCCCGGTTCCGCACCTTGGGGCGGATGCTGGGGCGCAAGTCGGTGACGGCGGCCGTGTTGGCGGCGCTGTGGATCGGCGGCCTGCCAAGCGCGGCGGCGCAGCAGAAAGTCGATACCCTGACCCTCTCGCAGCTGGAGGAGAACGCCCGGCGACAGATGGAGCAGATCGAGCACGAACATGCCGAAGCAGCCATGCGCGAGGCGGCGGACGAAGCGGTGCAGATGCCCGAGTCCGCCGGAGTGGAGCCGCCGCAGCGTCGCGCCGTGGACCGTCGGCGCGAAAAGAAGATGGCCCGGATGTACGCCGCCGAGACGGCGGTCAGCCCCGAAACGGCCAAAGCTTTCGGGCGGCTGATGGTGCAGAGCGGACAGGGGCGCATCGAGCCGGTGGACACCTATGCGGCGAAACTGCTGCGGAAGATCTACCGGGGCGACAAATACGAGGGGCTGAGCCCCGACCAGGTGCTGCTCGGGATCATCATCCAGCCTCAGATATGGAGCCGCATCCCGATGATCGACGTGGGCAGCGAGGCGCTGCTCCGCAAGGCCGGCATCGACGAGCGGCAGGCAGGGGAGGGGTACCTCGCCTTTATCGACGTACTCGACGACGAGGGGAACTACATTTTCGCCGACGAAGTGGAGACAGCCTACGCCAAACCCGTGCGCGAGCGGAACAAGTACGATAAAGAGTTGCTCAAGCTCGACGAAAAGATCAATATCATCAACGCCCTGTTTGCTGGCCGGATGCTGGCCATCTTCCCGCATGACGGGGCGCCGGACGACAACGATGCGTGGTATTCGCCCGGCGATGACATGTGCGCGTTCCGCGGGCAGGACTCGATGTTCGTCACCAAGATATTCCCGTGGTTCGCCACCGAATCCATGAAGTCCGTCGAGTCGGGCGACTGGAGCGTGCCGCAGGAGATCGCCGGGATGATCGCCACCTATCAGAACGCCAAGGCGAAAGCCTTCCATATCGACCGGAATCGGATCGAGGCCGAGATGCTTTATAACCGGTTGAACCTGTTCAAGTGGGCCGGGTTTTTCTATATGGGCTTCGGTCTGCTCCTGATGCTCGCCCTGATCTTCAGGCTCGTCGATCCGTCGAAAGGGTGGCGCTTCGCAGTGGGGATATTGACCGGGATTATTGTGGCCATTTTCCTCGGCCAAACCTTTGGAGTGGGGTTGAGGTGGTATATTTCGGGGCGGCCTCCCGTGTCGAACGCCTATGAGTCCATGATTTTCGTGGCGTGGGCCACCGCCGTCGCGGGGCTGGCATTCGGCAGGCGGTCGCGGACGACCATGGCGCTGGCCGCGTTCCTGTCGGGCGTGCTGATGTTCGTATCGACGCTCAACTGGATGGATCCCGAAATTACGCCTTTGGTTCCGGTGCTCAAATCGCCGTGGCTGCTGGTTCACGTGGCGGCTATTACTGGAAGCTATGGATTCTTCGGCATCGGGTTCCTGCTGGGGCTGATTTCGCTGTTGGTCATGGCATGCAAAACGAAGAAAAATGCCGGGCGGCTCGACGGCCAGATCCGCGAGATGACTATCATAAACGAAATGGCATTGACCGTGGGGCTCGTGCTGCTCACCGTCGGGACATTCCTCGGTGCCGTTTGGGCCAACGAGTCGTGGGGCCGCTACTGGGGCTGGGATCCGAAGGAGACTTGGGCGCTGATCACCATGATCGTCTACGCCTTTGTCATCCACGCCCGGTTCGTGCCGGCCATCAAGCGTGGCGGGGACTATCTGTTCGCCTTGATGACGGTGATCGGGCTGGGGTCTGTACTGATGACCTTTTTCGGGGTGAATTACTACCTGAGCGGCATGCACTCCTATGGGGCCGACTCAGCGCCGCCAGCGTTGTATGCTATTTGGGTGGTCTACGGGGTAGCGGCGGTGCTTGCCCTGTTGGCGTGGCGCAAGCGGCGGTCTTGATTTAGCAACACTTTTTGACCGCCGCTCTCGCGCCCCAAAGAATGAGGACTTCGGCAGACTGAGGAGTAGCGTAGCTTCACAAAGTTTTTTTGGTTCTTTTTGTGAACAAAAAGAACAGTACCAGACAGAACAGTGCAAAATAACCTACCTTTGCAAAAATTCCAGAAGTAGACATGTACAAGATTTTCAGACCCTTGCTTTTCAGGCTCCAGCCCGAAACGATCCACCACCTGATCGTGCGCCTGCTGCGCATATTGCACTACGTGCCGCTGGCGCGGAGCGTGATGCGTGCGATCTTCGTGCGCCGCTCGCCGGCGCTGGAACGGGAGGTGCTGGGGCTGAAATTCCCCAACCCGATCGGGCTGGCGGCAGGATTCGACAAAGACGCAGAGGTGTACGACATGCTGGGAGCGCTGGGCTTCGGCTTCGTAGAGGTGGGTACAGTGACGCCGAAAGCACAGAGCGGCAATCCGAAGCCGCGCTGCTTCCGCCTGCCGAAAGACAGCGCGATCATCAACCGCATGGGGTTCAACAACCGGGGGGTACAACATGCGGTCAGGAACCTCAGGCACCGCAAACCGGGGCTGATCGTAGGGGGAAATATCGGCAAAAACACGCTGACGCCGAACGAACAGGCGCCGTGCGACTACCTCAAGGCTTTCCGGGCGCTGTACGACTATGTGGACTATTTCGTGGTGAACGTCAGCTGTCCGAACGTAGCGTGCCTGACGGCATTGCAGAGCAAGGCTTCGACGGTGGCGATCCTGGAGCCGCTGAAAGAGTTCCGGCAGGGGCAGGCGGATTACCGTCCGATCCTGCTCAAAATATCGCCGGACCTGACCACGGAACAGGTGGATCAGATGATCGAGGTGGTGGCGGAGTGCAAGATCGACGGCATTGTGGCGACCAACACCACCACTTCGCGGGAGGGGCTCGAAAGCGATCCGGAACGAGTGGCGGAGATCGGCAAGGGGGGCTTGAGCGGCGGGCCGCTGACCCTGAGGTCGCGGGAGATGGTGCGCTATATCCACGAAAAGACCGAAGGACGGCTGCCAATCATCGGCGTGGGAGGCGTGATGAGCGTGGAGGACGCCGAAGCGATGCTGGAGGCGGGGGCCTCGCTGGTACAGGTCTATTCGGGCTACATCTACGAAGGGCCGGGCTTCGTCAAACGGATATGCAAACGGCTGGCGGCTGCGGCCGCGGCGGGGAACGCTAAAAAGAATTGACTTATGGTCAGTGTCGAATTGATTACCGTGGGCGACGAACTGCTGATCGGGCAGGTGGTCGATACCAATTCAGCCTGGATCGGTCGGGAATTGGGCAATATCGGGGCGCAGGTGGACCGGATCGTGTCGGTGCACGACAGCGCGGAGGACATTCAGGAGGCTGTGCAGGCGGCGCTGGGACGGGCGGACGTGGTGATTATGACGGGGGGATTGGGGCCGACCAAGGACGATATTACCAAAAGGACGTTGGCGGAGCTTTTTTCGAATGGAATTCTTGTCCGGGACGAGGCTGTGTATGAACATGTGCGGCGAATGACGGAGGAACGGGGTCTGGCGTTCAACGAGCTGAACCAGGCGCAGGCTTCGGTGCCGGAGGGCTGCGTGGTTTTGGAAAACCGGGTGGGAACGGCACCGGGGATGATGTTCGTCAGACCGGGCACTGCCGAAGGACGCGAGAAATTGCTTTTTTCGCTGCCCGGCGTGCCGTTCGAGATGAAAGAACTGATCTCGGAACAGATCATCCCGAAACTCAAAGACCGTTTTGCGCTGCGGGCGGTGGTGCACCGGACGATGATTACATTCGGGCTGGCGGAGTCGGCGATGGCGCTGGCTATCGCGCCGTGGGAGGAGGCTTTGCCGAAGTGGCTGCATCTGGCCTACCTGCCCAATGCGCGGGGTATCCGATTGCGGCTGTCGGCCTACGACGTGGATGTCGCGGAGGCTACCCGCAAGATCGAAGAGCAGTTCGATAAGCTGAAGGCCTATATCGCGCCGTACATGCTGGGCTACGAGCCGGCGAGCGTGGAGTCGGTGGTGGCCGGGATTCTGACCGGGCGGGGCGAGACGCTGGCGGTGGCGGAGTCGTGCACGGGGGGCTCTATCTCGGCAA
>CAZAPI010000054.1:0-9838 GCA_964486945.1 uncultured Rikenella sp.
CAGAGGGGCTTGGTGTAGCTTTTGCGGCTCTCGGAAAGCTCGAATGGGTGGGAGCCATGTTTGGAATTTCCGGAGTGAGCGGTATTGTTTCCAGTATTTCCGACATGGTTGAGAACGGAGCCGAGTTCAACACCCTCTCGGCGGTCAGTGCGGCGGGCGAGGGCAAGGGCCGCGAGATCTACCGTTTTATGAAAAGCATCGGCAGCCGCTTCATGCAGTTCCTGCCGGTGGTGGAGCACGTGAAACGGGTCGAGGGATGGCCGCGCGAGGTGATTGTCAGCCCGGACGCCCCGGAGTCGCACCGGGCGGAGTGGTCGATCTCGCCGGCAGCCTACGGACGGTTCCTGAACGACATTTTCGACGAATGGGTGACGGGCGACGTGGGGACCTATTTCGTGCAGATGTTCGACGCGACGCTGGCCGGATGGTGCGGGGTACGGCCGGGGCTGTGCGCTTTCTGCGAAACCTGCGGGGACACGTTGGTGGTGGAGCACAACGGGGATGTCTATTCGTGCGACCACTTCGTTTACCCGGAATATAAACTCGGCAATATCGCCACAGGCCACCTGCGATCGATGTTCGAAAGTCCGGAACAGTTCCGGTTCGGGCTGAACAAGCGGAATACGCTGCCGACGGAGTGCGCGCGATGCGGCTATGTGCACCTGTGCCACGGCGAGTGTCCGAAACACCGTTTCACGCCGTCGAAGAGCGGTTCCGGCGAGCGCATCAATACGCTGTGCGAGGGACTGACGGCGTTTTACAAGCATTCGGAACCCTATATGCTGAAAATGCGCGAACTGCTGGAACAGGGGCAGCCGGCGGCGCTGGTGATCCCTTGGGCGCGACAGCGGATGGGGTTGTTCTAAATAGTTAGAACGTCAAGAAAACGAGTCGGGCGGACATGGAATCATGTCCGCCCGACTCTGTTATGATCTGCCAATTCCGCTCCCCGGCCGCCCGGTTTACTGTGTACCCTTACAATTAACCGTTCGTTTAATTGCAAGGGTACGCATGCCGCAAAACAGTTCGGCAATGGTCGATAAATTAGATATGTATAACTGTCAGTATCAGAATGCTTTTGGGCAAAATTATAGGCATAAATAAATTTATTACTAACTTTGTATAAAAGAATTGCAATTAAACGAACGATTATCCGAATACTGACATTATTGTAAATGATTGATATCATTACAATTATACCACACCTCAAATATGAGTAGAACTATAATACGGGGTTATTTCAGGCTGGAGCCCGAGAAAAACAATGCGCAGAAGAAAATATCGGCGCTGATCGATGCCGGGGCCAGCAGCGGAAATATATTCTTCGAAACCGCCGGTTCCAAGGAGCTGAACCATCTGTTGGGCACACTCCGAAAAGGGGATACGGTCGTGGTGTCGCAGGTGGCAGACATATGCCGCAGCAAAGCGGAACTGGCTGCGCTGATCGAAAAACTGGAGAAAACGGGGGCCGCCCTCCGTTCGATAGACGAGCCGTGGCTCGACTTCAATACCCACGCGTCGGAAAAGGGCGCGGAGACTGCCGCACAGGCTGCCAAATCTTCCCGGACAAAACCCGAAGAATCCAAATCGGCCGGAAGACCCAAGGGGCCACGGCGCGAAATTATGCAAAAATTAGGTTCTGCCATCCGCATGTACAATACGGACAGCGATCTGTCGGTCAGCGAGATCTGCAAAACGGTGCGGCTGAACGAACGGACCTTTTACCGCCACCTCGAAAGGCAAGGTGGGCAGGTGATCCGGCGGCCCAAGGGACGCAAACCCAAAGCCGGAGGACAAAAAGCGTAACCTTTACGCCTGAACCGGAACTGTTCGCCTACGAGGCAAAAAGGGCGGCCCGTCTTTCGGCGGGCCGCCCTTTTTCGTTATCCACAGCAGCAGGCTATGCCAAAGCCGCCAACTGCTCTTCCAGCGCCTTGATCTTCGCCTCGGCATCGGCCTGTTTGGCCCGTTCGTTGGCGATCACCTGCTCCGGCGCATTCTGCACGAACCGCTCGTTCGAGAGTTTCTTCTCCACGCTCGCCAGGAACCCGCGGGCATAGTCCAGCTCCTTGGTCAGCCGCTCGCGTTCGGCCGCTGCATCCACCTGAACCAGCCCCGCCAGCGGAATAAAGTACTCCGTGGTCTTCACGATGAACGATGCCGCCCCGACAGGCTTGCCGCCCCCGGCTGCCAACGGCGCAATCGCCGACAGGTTCCCCATCTTGACGATCACCGACTCGAACTCGGCCGGGTAATTCCCATCTTCGGCACAAATCAGTTCCAACGGCTCTTTCTGCGCGATATTCTTGGCTTTGCGCACGTTGCGGATACCGCCGACCACCTCTTTCACCAACTCGAAACGCTCCACGCACGCCGTCTGAGCCGGCATCACCTTATTCGGCGCATACTGCGTCACCATAATGGACTCGCCGTCTTTGCGTTCGGCGATATAGTGCCAGATCTCCTCCGTAATGAACGGCATGTACGGGTGCAGCTGCTGCAAAAGTCGTTCGAAGAACCCGATGGTCGCCGCATAGGTGGCCTTGTCCATCTGCGCCCCATACGCCGGTTTCACCATCTCCAGGTACCACCCCGAGAAATCCTCCCAGAACAGGCGGTACAGCGTCATCAGCGCGTCCGATATGCGAAACGCTGCGAAATGCTCGTCGATCTCCGCGATGGTTCCGGCCATTTTCGCCCCAAACCATTCGACCGCCATTTTGGCAGCTTCCGGCTGCGAGACCTCTGCGCCATCCGCCGAAGATTCCCACATTTTGATCAGCCGGAACGAGTTCCAAATCTTGTTCCCGAAATTCCGCCCCTGTTCGATCAGCGACTCGTCCCAGATAATGTCGTTCCCCGCCGAAGAGCACAACATCATCGCCACGCGCACGCTGTCCGCCCCGTACTTGGCGATCAGGTCCAGCGGGTCGGGCGAGTTGCCCAACGATTTGCTCATCTTGCGGCGAAGTTTATCCCGCACGATCCCCGTCAGGTAAACATTGCTGAACGGACGTTCACCCTGATACTCATACCCCGCCATAATCATCCGCGCCACCCAGAAGAACAGGATCTCCGGAGCCGTCACCAGATCGTTGGTCGGGTAATAGTATTCAATTTCCTTGTTGTCCGGATCGAGCACCCCGTTGAAGACCGACATCGGCCACAGCCACGAGCTGAACCAGGTGTCGAGCACATCCGGGTCCTGCGTCAGGTCGGCTTCCGTCAGGTCGTCACGGCCTGTTTTGGCACGGGCAAGCTCCACCGCCTCAGCAATGGTCGCAGCCACGACGTACCCTCCCCCCATATTCTGCGGAATATAGTAGGCCGGGATCTGCTGTCCCCACCACAACTGGCGGCTCACGCACCAGTCCCTCACGTTTTCCATCCAGTAGCGGTAGGTGTTCTTGAACTTGGCCGGCACCAGTTTAATAATATCTTCCAGAACAGCATTCAGTGCCGGCTTGGCCATTTCGTCCATCTTCAGGAACCACTGCATCGACAGTTTCGGTTCGATCACCGCCCCGCTGCGTTCCGAAGTCCCCACTTTGTTGGTATAGTCTTCGACTTTTTCGAGCAGCCCCGCCGCTTCGAGATCTTTCACAATCTGCTCCCGCACCGCAAAGCGGTCCATTCCCACATAGAGGCCCGCCGCGTCGCTGAGGGTACCGTTGTCGTTGAAAATGTCGATGCTCGGCAGGCCGTGCTTTTCGCCCAGCATATAGTCGTTCACATCGTGGGCCGGCGTCACTTTCAGACACCCCGTACCGAACTCGATGTCCACATAGTCGTCCTCGATCACCGGAATCGACCGCCCTACGAGCGGCACGATCACCCGCCGTCCCTTGAGCCACGCGTTCTTCGGGTCATTCGGGTTAATGCACATCGCCGTGTCGCCCATAATGGTTTCCGGCCGCGTGGTGGCCACCACCGCATACTCCTCCGATCCTTCCACCTTGTAACGCAGGTAGTAGAGTTTTCCGTGCTCTTCCTTATATATGACCTCCTCGTCCGAGATCGCCGTCAGCGCCGCCGGGTCCCAGTTGACCATCCGCACGCCGCGGTATATTTTCCCTTTATTATACAGATCGACAAAGACATGGATCACCGCCGCGCTCAGCTCCGGGTCCATGGTGAACCTGGTCCGCGCCCAGTCGCACGAAGCCCCCAGCTTCTTGAGCTGTTCGAGGATAATCCCGCCGTGCTTCTCCTTCCACTCCCACGCATGCTTTAAAAACTCCTCGCGCGTGAGGTCGGACTTTTTGATCCCCTCCGCGGCCAGTTTCTGCACCACTTTGGCCTCGGTGGCGATCGAAGCATGGTCGGTGCCCGGCACCCAGCAGGCATTTTTGCCCTGCATCCGCGCCCGGCGCACCAATACGTCCTGAATGGTATTGTTCAGCATATGACCCATATGCAACACCCCCGTCACGTTGGGCGGCGGGATCACGATCGTGTAAGGCTCGCGGCCGTCCGGCTCGGAATGGAAAAATCCGTTATCCAGCCAGTACTGGTACCATTTATCCTCCTTCTCGGCAGGATCGTATTTGGCAGGTATCTCTGTCATTTTGTCCGGTTTTATAAACAATTCCCCCTTTTGCATGCTTTTTGTAAAAGTTTATGAAATGCAAATTTACAAAACAGTTTCCGATTAACCGCACAAAAGGCGGAGAATGGGAAATAACCGATGCCCGTTCGCCGTTTTTTTAGTACTTTTGTGGTTTGTGCCTTGCTCCGGCACATTCCGGTAACCAACGAAGCCAAGGAGAAAATATGAGCAATAAAAAAGATAGTAACCTGTTCGACCGGCTCTCCGGCATATCAGATATGCTGGACGGCAAAAGCCAGGTCATACCCATCATTTCGCCGGACGACGACGATACCTCCCACGGGGCGGCGCTGCCCGACACGCTGCCCATCCTGACGCTGCGCAGCTCGGTCCTCTTTCCGGGTGCCATCACGCCGATCACGGTGGGGCGCGAAAAGTCGATGAAACTGGTCAAAGAGGTGGACCAGAACGGAGGCATGCTCGGCGCACTGCTCCAGAAAGAGGCGGCAGTCGAAAACCCGGGGCCCGAAGACCTCTATTCGGTCGGCACCGCCGCACGCATACTCAAGGTGCTGGAGATGCCGAACGGAAACCTGACGGTAATCCTGCACGGGATCGAGAAATTCGAGATCCGGGAGTTCGTCAGCTCCGACCCTTTCTTCAAGGCCAACGTGCGGCCGCTGAAAGACCTGACGCCCGACAAGGCGAACATCGAGCTGGACGCCCTGATCGAATCGGTCAAGGAGATCGCCCTGAAGATCATCGGCCTGTCGTCGAACATCCCGCAGGAGGCCACTTTCGCGATCAAGAACATCGACAGCCGGCGCGGAGTGATCAACTTCATCAGCTCCAACATCGACCTGCCGGACACAGACCGGCAGGCCCTGCTGGAGGCGCCGGGGCTGGTGGCCAGGGCCCGCAAGCTGTTGGAAATTCTGGTACGCGAGCTGCAACTCATCGAACTGAAGAACGAGATCCAGAGCAAAGTCAAGGAAGACATCGACCAGCAGCAGCGGGAATATTTCCTGCAACAGCAGATGCGCACCATCCAGGACGAACTGGGCGGCAACCCGTCCGAGCGCGAGCTGGACGAGCTGCGCGAGAAAGCCGAAACCAAAAAATGGAGCGAGCCGATCAAAGAGCTCTTTTATAAAGAGCTGGGCAAGCTCGACCGAATGAACCCGGCCGTGGCAGAGTTCTCGGTGCAGATGAACTACCTGCAACTGATGCTCGAACTGCCGTGGGACGAGACGACCAAGGACAACTTAGACCTGAAACGGGCCAAACGGCACCTGGACGCCGACCACTTCGGGCTGGACGACGTGAAAGAGCGCATCCTGGAACACTTAGCCGTGCTGAAACTGAAAGGCGACCTCAAATCGCCGATCCTGTGCCTGTACGGACCTCCGGGAGTCGGCAAGACTTCGCTGGGCAAGAGCGTGGCAGCTTCGCTGAAGCGCAAATACGGACGTATCTCCTTAGGAGGGATGCACGACGAGGCGGAGATTCGCGGACACAGACGCACCTATATCGGGGCGATGCCGGGGCGGATCATCCAGACGATCCGGCGGGCGGGCTCGTCGAACCCGGTCATCATACTCGACGAGATCGACAAAGTGGGCCAGTCGAACCACGGCGACCCGGCATCGGCGCTGCTCGAAGTGCTCGACCCGGAACAGAACAGCACGTTCCACGACAACTACCTCGATACGGAATACGACCTTTCGAAAGTGCTTTTCATCGCTACGGCCAACAACGTGGGAAACATCTCCCCGGCACTGCGCGACCGGATGGAGATGATCAACGTGAGCGGCTACCTGCTCGAAGAGAAGGTCGAAATCGTCAAGCGACACCTGCTGCCGAAACAGCTGGAGGCGCACGGCGTGCCGGCCGATAAGCTCAAGATGGGCAAAAAGTCGATCGAGAAGATCATTTCGGAGTACACCCGCGAGTCGGGAGTGCGTACCCTGGACAAACTGATCGCCAAGATCGTCCGCCACCGAGCCAAAGAGATCGGTATGGAAGACACTTTCGAAGTGGAGATCACCCCGGCCATGATCGAAAAAATCCTCGGGGTGCCGCGTTACCTCAACGACATGTATGAAGGCAACGAACACATCGGCGTGGTAACGGGGCTGGCCTGGACAGAGGTCGGCGGGGACATCCTCTACATCGAGTCGTCGCTCAACAAGGGCAAAGGGAACCTCATCATCACGGGGAACCTCGGCGACGTGATGAAAGAGTCGGCGTCGATCGCGCTGGGCTGGGTACGGGCACATGCCGACCAGCTGGGGATCGACAGCACGGTGTTCGAGGAGAACGACATCCACATCCACGTACCGGAAGGGGCTATCCCGAAAGACGGCCCTTCGGCCGGGATCACGATGGTCACGGCGCTGGCCTCGGTGTTCACCGGGCGGAAGGTACAGGCACGGTACGCCATGACGGGCGAGACCACCTTACGCGGCAAGGTGCTGCCGGTGGGGGGCGTGAAGGAGAAGATTTTGGCCGCCAAGCGGGCCGGGATCACGGACATCATCCTGAGCGCCGAGAACCGCAAGGACATCGAAGATATCAAGGCAGACTACGTCAAGGGGCTGAATTTCCACTATGTCAGCACCCTGGAGGATGTGCTGAAACTGGCGCTGGTGTAACCGCATCGGAAAGCAAATATCGAAAAGACCGGGGGTTGCTTTTTTCCAAAGCAACCCCCGGTCTTAGTTATAACCAACCTGCGGGCACGGGAATAGCCCAGTCGCGGTCCGCAAAATCCAAAAACAGTTGCGTTTTGACCGGCTTCGCCACGGCGAACCACTCACAGACGGTCGGATCGATGCCCGGCAACGACTCCTCACCAGCCGCCCTCTTCAAAACGATCCTGCAACCCGGCTCCAATCCCAAAACCGGATCTCCATCCTTGCCCCCCTTGCATGACCCGGCGCCTGGTTCACCCGGGTCGGGACACCGAACCAGGCCAACAGGATATGGAGCACAATAGAGCGCTCACGGCATCGGGCTGCATTTCGACATACATCAGAATCCCGGTCGCCAACCGCTGTCTGACCGAACACACTGCCAGTCCACTCCTGCTCCCAACGCTGCGCCATGTCTTCATCCGGCAGGGGAGTCAGCCCGATATACCATATACACATAATGTTACCCCCATTCACTCTTCGAGCTCGACATCGTCGGCAGCAGCGTCTGCGGCCACTGCTGCCACGGAAATTCGGCTAATCGTTCGCCGGTGCCGCCGACTCCACCCGCGCCGTCCAGTCCGGAGCCTGAATCCGGATCTCGCCACCGTCCGGCGTCACCAAAGCCGCCCCTTCCGAAGCAGGCACGATATGCCCGATCACGTCCACTCCCGGCATCGCCAGCAACTCCCGGTGCTTGTCCAGCGATGCCGTGAACAGCAGTTCGAAATCGTCCCCTCCGTTCAGCGCCGCCACCACCGGGTCGATGTGCATCTCCTCCGCCATCTTAAACGTATCCGAAGCGATCGGAATCCGGTTCAGGAAAATACGCACCCCCACCTCCGACCGCCGGCAGATGTGCAGCGCCGCCGAAGCCAGTCCCCGCGTCACGTCGATCATCGCCGTCGGCTTGATTTTTTCCTCGCGCAGCTGCTGCAGGATGTCCATCCTCGCCTCCGGCTTCAGCTGCCGCTGTAATATATAGGCATGGTCTTTATTGATCTCCGGCAGGCTCGTCGCGTTGCCCTTGAGCACCCGTTTCTCGCGCTCCAGCAGTTGCAGCCCCATGTAGGCCGCCCCCAGGTTGCCCGTCACGCAGAGCAGATCCTTGTCTTTCGCCCCGCTGCGCAGCGTCAACTCCTCCTCCGACGTGGAGCCGATCACCGTCGCCATCAGGTTCAGGCCCGTCAGCGACGCCGAGGTGTTCCCCCCGACCAGGTCCAGCTTGTACTCGTCAGTCGCCCGCTTGATGCCGTCGTACAGCGCCGTGGCATCTTCGACCGAAAACCGTGCCGACAGCCCGATGCTGACGGTCAGGTACTCCGCCCGCGCGTTCATGGCGCAGACGTTCGACACCGCCGCCACGACCAGCTTATAGCCCAGGTGTTCCAACGGTGTGTAAGTCAGGTCGAAGTCGATCCCTTCGAGCATCGTAGCCCCGCTGATGACCTCCAGCCATCCGCCGCGGTCGATCACGGCGCCGTCATCGCCGATCCCCTGACGGATACGGGTGTTGCTGTTGGTGGTAAAAGGCTGGGTCAGTTGTTCGACGAAAGCGACCTTGCCCAGCGACGATATTTCGGTGCGGCTCATTTTCTTGGGGTTTGTCATGATTTTTGCAAATTTAAGATTAAAAAAATAACTTTACCACTTCGTTTTGCAGCCGGCCTTTCGCAAGCCGGCGGAAACCGTTCGGAAGTCAACGTCAAAAAGTTTTTACATAGCATGCTGAACATTGTGTTATTCGGCCCTCCGGGGGCCGGCAAGGGTACCCAGGCTGAGAAACTCCAGGAAAAATACGGCATTCTCCACCTCTCGACCGGCGAGGTGATCCGCGGCGAGATCGGCCGGGGCTCCGAACTGGGCAAGTTGGCCGCCAAGCAGATGGAAGGCGGCAAGCTGGCTTCCGACGAGTTGGTGCTGGGCATCATCGGGAAGTATATCGAAGAACACAAATCGGCGCCGGGGGTCATCTTCGACGGTTTCCCGCGCACGTTGCCGCAGGCGGAGGCGTTCGACAAGATGCTGACCGAGGTGGGGACGAAGGTCACGGTCATGCTGGCGCTCGAAGTGCCGGACGAGGTGGTGATCGACCGCATCCTGACGCGCGGCAAAACGAGCGGCCGGGCGGATGACCAAAGTATCGACACGATCAAAAACCGGATCGAGGTCTACAAAAAGCAGACGGCGGTGGTGGCGGACTATTACAAAAAGGAGGGCAAGTTCCGTGCCGTGGACGGGGTCGGGACGATCGACGAGATCTTCGGCCGCTTGTGCGACGCGATCGACGCTCTCAAATAAAAAGTACAGAGTTAAAAAGCAGCCATACGCAGTATTCAAGTCCCGCCCGGGGTCACCCGGATGCTGGGCGGGCGATACTGCGTATGGCTGCTTTTTAACCTACGCTTAAACGAACCGCACAAGGACTTTATCGCAATGATTTAATCCTCTATCTCCAAACAGTCGAACCCTCGCAGATACTCATCGCGCCGCTCCGGAATATGGCTCCACGCACGCGCTTCACCTTTCGTATCCCCGCGTTCCCGAAACAACAGGGCCAGATCGAACCACGCCGTCTCCTCGTCTACATGCGCAA
>CAZAPI010000055.1:0-9302 GCA_964486945.1 uncultured Rikenella sp.
GGGCGCCGCGGGCGGCTACCCTGACCTGGGTCAACGACCAGATCGGCTCTACGGTGGCCCAGGGGGCACAGCTGGCCATTGTCTCGGACCTCTCGCACTTCAAGGTCGAGGGGGAGATTGCCGACAGCTATGCGGAAAAAGTCGCGCCCGGCAACCGGGCCATCGTCGAGATCGGCAGCGAGCAGCTCTCCGGCGTGGTGGGCAACGTGGTGCCGGCGGTGGCCAACGGAATCATTAAATTTACCGTGACGCTGGATCGAAACGATGCGCCGAAACTACGGTCGGGCCTGAAGGCGGACGTGTTCGTCATCAATTCGGTCAAGGAGGATGTCGTACGGATCGCCAACAGGTCGTATTACCGGGGGCCGGGGCGGTATGATTTGTGGGTGGTTTCGGACGGTGCGGCGCAGAAACGCAGCGTCGAACTGGGTGAGAGCAGCTACGAGCACGTCGAGGTGGTCAGCGGCCTGCAACCCGGCGAGACCGTGATCGTCAGCGACATGAGCCGCTATCGGGACGAATCGAAACTCAAGATCAGGGAATGATACTTTACCGGCGTATTGCGATTACCTTACTGCTCGGTGGGGCATTCGGGCTCCTGACGGGTTGCGACGGCAGCCTGCGCTCCGCGCGGCGGGCGGCCGTCGCAACCGGAAATGCGGAGATGCACCGGGTGGTGAACGCTTATGCCGGAGATCCGGAGCGGCTTGCGGCGGCGACTTTTCTGCTCGAAAACATGGGCGGGCACGGAACCTATACGTTCGATCTGGTCGACTCGACGGGGAGCGTGGCGGACTACTCGCTCTACCGGCCCGGGATCATCGCGCGCAATTATCGGACTGTGCTCGACTCACTCGGGCTGGCAGTTCGCTACCGGTCGGAGAAGTGATGCCGTGGCGATGACGGCGGAGTATCTGATCCGGAATATCGACCAGGCATTCAGCAGCTGGCGCCGAAACCCGTGGTCGCAGCATTATTCCGCGGATATTTTCCGGCGGTATATCCTGCCTTACCGGATCGATGCCGAGGAGTTGACCGACTGGCGGAACTTCTTTATCGACCGGTACACCCCGATGATCGACACGATGACCGCCCGGAAAGATGTGCGGAACGTGGCACGGCTGATTGTCCGGGACGTACGGAGCTTGTTCGGGTATCATCCGGAGGCGTTGATGCTCAAACCGGCTTTCACACCGCAGGAGGCGTTCGCGTGCGGACGGGGAGAGTGCAATTCAGTGGCGAATATCTATGTCCTGGCGCTGCGGGCCATGGGGATTGCGGCTACGAAGGATGTCATTCCGGTGTGGGGAACGTCGGACGGTGGGCATGTAGAGGCGGTTTATTTCGACGAGGAGGGCAATCCGGTGATGCTCGACACGGGTGAATGGCTGGCGGCAGGACCGCCGAAGATCTACCGCGTGGAGTTTTGTCGACAGCCGGAGGCGAATATTTTCGGGGATCCGTATTACCGGGATGTCACGGCGGAGTACGTGGCGACTTCAGACCTGACCGTAGCTTTCGACCCGGCAGCGGAGACGGGAGAACGTGCGGCGCTGGCAGTATTCGGCGACGAGCGTTGGCGACCGGCAGTGCTGGCCGAAGAGACGGAAGATGATGCTGTTCCACGGCGGTATGTTTTCCGAAGAATCGGGCGAGGGATTCTCTATCTGCCGGTGTTCACGGACGGGCAGTCGGTACGACCGGCGGGACGGCCGTTCCGGCTCGACCCGCGTGGAAATCTCGACTACTACGACGCGCCGGATACCGCAGAGCAGACAACGGTGAATCTGACTCCGCTGCTCCTTTCGCAGGATCTGGACAGTTGGAATCCGGACGACTATTACGTGGCCTACTGGGATCGCGACCGGTGGCATCCTTTGGGTCGGGCGATCGTCCAAAGGCGCGGTGTCGCCGCCGACAGCTCGGCGACGACCTTTTATTCTGCCTCGGGTCTGCCGGCGCGGGCGATCTACGGGATCTTCCGCAAAGACAACGGACGGACCTATCACCGCCGCATCTTTCGCGCCTGGCAAGGCGAACCGGCAAGGTTCTGATGTTGAAGAATTATGTCCATTGTTCTTCATCAGGTTTGAGAGTTTGCTTGACGGTTAAGATTATAGGTATCCTTTTGTAAACACCCCGGTTCTTCCAGTATCTGGATCGTAGTTTGCAGGTGAGTGGTTTTGAGTTACCATTATCGAGTTCGAGAAATTCCACCAGAAACAGAATGTAGCCTATGTCTCTGATTTCGATAAGCAGGTAAACAAAATACCCCAAAACACGAGTAGTCTCTTTTTTTAGTTCTCAGTCTGCCCCAAATTCATGGGCGACCCCTCTTTCTTTGAGGAGGTCGCCCGCACTGTTTTTGAGCAAAAGAGGCCGGAAAAGTCGCATTATTCCCAGCGCTCTTTTTTGGGGGATACTCTCAAAAATCGTAGTTATTCGCTTCGCGTGTGGCATGAAGTGGGGATACGCTTCTCATACACGCGTGCGGCAGGGATTCTTGCCTTTGTCCGCAGGGGCTTTCGTGGGGGAACATTCGTACAGCCGGCCGGACGAGGGGATACCCATTGCCGAAGGGAGGCCCGACACGGCAGATCGTGCCGTCGCGAAACGTTTCGGCGCGGCATCGAGGGGTAAATATGACAAAGGCGGATGGGCGCCGTTAGAGGTACGGGGAAATGTGCCTTATAAAGAAAAAGGCCCAGCCACTCCTGCTACGCCGGCCACCGATCCGGAACTGTGTACCGGATGCGGCAATTGCGTCGACGTTTGCCCTACGGGCGTGGTGCCCCTGACAGATGCCGGTCGGGCCGTAAGCGATGCGGCGGGATGTGGCAAATGCTGCGCGTTCCTGAAATTCTGCCCCGTGGGTGCCCGGCGTTTCGATACGCCCTATACGGAAAAACTATTCCGCAATTTCAGCGCCCGGCGCGAGCCGGAACTTTTCCTGTAAACCCGTGCTGTCGTGCGGCGAAGCCTATCGGTGCGAGTAGGCTTCGCTGTTCCTTTCCTGCCCGTACGGATGTATTGGCGGGGTTTGGCGGTGTGCGACAGTGAGATGCACCGGAGATGCCGACGGCTCGTATCCCGCATTGCGCGCTTGTGCGGAGATCCGGTAGGCCTCCGCCCTCGGCACGGGCGGACGCACAGGTTTACGCCGGGACGCAGGGCATACGGCGGGTTGCCGGACGACGAAAGGTCGCAGCAGCAGGAATACAATAACGGCGGCAAGCAGGGATGTCAGTATAATTTCTTCGGTATTCATGGTCTTTTAGGCGATTTCCGGCTGATCCGGTACCGGTACGAGAAATCGGGGCCGGTTACCGTGAAGTCGGAATTCTGTGTAACTGCAATTATCGTGCAAGACTCTATCAAACACTCATTCCCGGTGTCGTTAGTTTTGAAAATAGTCCCTTTATACTGCCATTTGCCGTTTTCGGCGTTTCTTTCGGGACGGTCGACGGCCGTGATCCGGACCAGCCGGATTGATCTTTTCGTCGCTCCAGGTATTCCAGATGACGATCGTCGCCAGCTGGGCGTCGCAGGTCAATCGTGCCTGTGCGTTGAGCGTTCGCCATGTGCCCGAAATGGTGTCTAATCGTTGTACGTACGGGTAGAGCCGGGACGAACGCCCGGAAGGCTGTCGGGCCTGCGACGTGCAAAGCGAACAAACGACGGCAGCCAGCAAAAACGAAATGCGTAAGGGGCTCATCATGTGGGGAAAATAATTAAAATACAACTCGCATATGTTCTGTGCAGACCGACATTCGGCAACTGGAGACGGCCGGATATGACATCGATTTGCAGATAAGTTACATAGTTATCATATATGATAACCTATTTGCAAAGATAAAGAAAAAACTTTGTTATCAAATATGATAACGGAGTCATGAACGACATTTTGTACCGGATCGGTCGGCGGATCGTGCAGCTGAGGATGGAGCGGGGGATTAGCCAGCAGGATCTTGCGGCGCGGTGCAATTTCGAGAAGTCGAACATGAGCCGGATCGAGTATGGCCGCACCAACGTGACTGTCGGGACGTTGCTGACCATCTGCCGCGCGCTGGAGGTGAAGCTCCGGGATTTGGTGGACGTCGAATAGCGCGGCTTGGGCCGCAGGGGCCTGTTTTTTGCCGGACGGCATGTACAACCGAACCCCTTTTTACATATTTTTGCGGGGTATCATTTAACTGATTCCGATTATGAAGAAGATCCTGATTTTTGCCGCTGTGGCAACGCTGTTCGCCTCCTGCGGCCCGAAATCCGAAAAACCGGACGCGACGGCGCTGGCCAACGATTCGCTTTCCCAGCTGATCGCGGTGAAGGATTCGATCATCAACGATGCGTTCAACAGCATCGGCGAGATCGCAGCCGATATCAACCAGATCGCGGAACGCGAGAAACTGGTCACTCGCCAGACTTCGGCCGGAGGAGAGCTGGCCAAGCCGGTCAGGGAACAGATTGCGGATAACATTACGGCCATCAGCGAGCTGCTGGACAAAAACCGCGCTACGATCGCCCGGCTACAGGTGTCGGCCAAGAAGTTAAAAGAGGCCAATGTGAAGATCGACGCTTTGCAGACCCTGATCGCGCAGTTGCAGGAGCAGCTGGACCAGAAGAACGCCCAGCTGGCGGCATTGACCGAGCAGGTCAAGGCGCTGAAAGTCGAAGTCGAGGCGCTGGGCCACACGGTGTCGAACCTGGAGAGCGATAAAACCGAGTTGCAGGGCACGGTGGCGGATCAGGATGCGAAACTGCACACGGTTTACTACATCGTGGCCAGCGACAAGGATCTGGCGGTGAAGGATATCGTGGACAAGAAGGGCTTTATCGGCCGCACGCGGGTAGTGAGCGACAATGCCTCGATGGCGGATTTCACCAAGGCCGATGACCGGACGGTGGAACGCATTCCGATCGGCAAGGCGAAGGTGAAGATCGTCACTTCGCATCCGGAGAAGAGCTACATGCTGGTCAAAGGGGCGAAAGACGTGGTCGAGGAGCTGGTCATCACCGATAAGGACGCTTTCTGGAAGAACTCCAGGATGCTGGTGGTTTCTTATAAGTAGATCCGAATTGCCACAACCTTTCAGAGGTAGCGATAACCGGAATTATAGTTTTAAAGGCTTGTCATTGCGACAAGCCTTTCGCTTTTTTCAGGAGCCCGAACCGGAATCCCCGTTCGGCCACATAGACCCCGCACCGGATGAGTGCCGAACCCACCCGCCATCGCACGATCCTCTCCGGATAGTTGCCCAGCAGCCCTCCGGGGGGGGCGGCTTCCTGCTCGGTACGGCGGCCTTTCTGCGCAAGAATAGTTTCAGCGGCCGCCCTTTTAGCGGCTGCGCCCGCGGCTTTCCTGGTCGGCTGCGTACGGGAGGGATAAGGAAAGGGGAGACGAAAAATTTACGTTTCCGTCTCCCCTTTGTCCGAAATGAATATTTCTGAAAAACGCTTATTTGTTCATAGTAGCGAGGAATTCCTCGTTCGACACTGTGCCTTCCATCTGTTTTTTGACCAGTTCCATCGCCTCCACCGAATTCATGTCCGTCAGGTGGCGGCGCAGGATCCAGATCTTTTGTAACGTATCCCGGTCGAGCAGCAAGTCGTCCCGCCGTGTTGAGGAAGCCGTAATGTCCACCGACGGGTAGATCCGCTTGTTCGACAGCTTCCGGTCGAGTTGCAGCTCCATATTGCCCGTCCCCTTGAACTCCTCGAAGATCACCTCGTCCATCTTCGATCCCGTGTCGATCAGCGCCGTGGCGATGATCGTGAGCGATCCCCGTTCCTCCGTATTACGCGCTGCTCCGAAAAATCGCTTCGGTTTGTGCAGCGCATTGGCGTCCACACCCCCCGACAGCACTTTCCCCGAAGCCGGCTGCACTGTGTTGTAAGCCCGTGCCAGCCGGGTGATGGAGTCGAGGAAGATCACCACGTCGTGTCCGCACTCGACCATCCGTTTGGCTTTTTCGAGCACCATCTCCGCCACTTTCACATGCCGCGAAGCCTGTTCGTCGAACGTCGAGGCGATCACTTCGGCCTTGACGCTCCGCGCCATGTCGGTCACCTCTTCCGGCCGCTCGTCGATCAGCAACATGATCATGTACGCCTCCGGGTGGTTGTCCGCAATGGCGTTGGCGATGGCTTTGAGCAGCATGGTCTTGCCGGTCTTGGGCTGGGCCACGATCAGTGCGCGCTGCCCCTTGCCGATCGGTGCGAAAAGATCCACCACGCGCGTGGAGAGGTTGTTGTGTCCCTGCGAGGTGATGTTGAATTTGGTCTCCGGGAAAAGCGGGGTGAGGAATTCGAATTGGATGCGGTCGCGCACCATCTCCGGCTGCAAGCCGTTGACTTCGACCACTTTGACGAGCGGAAAGTATTTCTCGCCTTCTCTCGGCGGTTTGATGATCCCTTTGACGGTGTCGCCCTGTTTGAGGCCGTAGCTTTTGATCTGTGCCGGTGAAACATAGATGTCGTCCGGCGAGTTGAGGTAGTTGTAGTCGGCCGATCGCAGAAAGCCGTAGCCGTCCGGCATCACTTCCAGCGAGCCTTCGCAATTGATGATGCCCAGGAAGTCGTTCTGGTGGTCGATCTTGCGGGGCTGCTGGGCCGGCTGCGGCCGCTGCTGGGCGTTTTCATCGGCCGGGACAGTCGCCGCTTGCGGGCTGTTCTGGTGCCGGTTTCTGCTGCCGTAACGTCCTTGGCCCGGATGCCGTTCCGCGGTCTTTTCCGGACTTGCGCTGTACATTTGGCTTGCCGGCTGCTGGATATGGGCGTATTTTTCGGTCGATGGAGCCACTGCTTCGGGTTTGGCCGTAACCGCTTGCAGATCCGGATTGTTAGCCGGATTCGCGGCGTCGTATTCGCCGGGTATTCTGCGCCGTCTGCGCCGGGTGCTGCCGTTTTGAGTCGGCTGGGTATGTTCCCTTTCGTCGGACTGAATCGGCGTATGTTCCGCAGGTGATTGTCCGTTTCCGGCGGTCTCGGGCGCCTGTTGTTCCGATGCTCCGCCTGCGGCAAGGAGTCGCGAGATCAGTTCGTGTTTTTTGACGTATCCTTTGCCGGTCACAAGGCCGGCGGTTTCGGCCATCGAACGCAACTGGCCGAGGGTCAGGCGCTCCAGTGTCTCTTTATCTTGCATTTACAAAGAGTATAAGGTATGGTTCGGACGCAACGTGCGCAAAACACAAGGGCCAACCTTTCGTCGAAAGGCCGAATGTGCGGTCCGTAAAGTTTAAGAATTAATGTTTTCGGTTGGAATTCCGCAGAGGTGCTGCGACGGAAAACTGCGTTCCAAAGATAAACACTTTTTCTTTCAATGCAAATCCGGTGCCGAAAATATTACTGGCAGACCGGAAACAGGGACAGCACGTTCCGCAGGTCTTCCGGGGTGTCGATGGCGTGGCTTTCGAGTGTGGTGACGGCTGTGCGGATGCGGTAGCCGTTCTCGATCCAGCGCAGCTGTTCGAGGGATTCGGCTTTCTCCAGGGGCGACTGCGGCAGTTTCGTGACCGCGCGGAGCACGTCGCTGCGATAGGCATACAGGCCGATATGTTTGTAATAGGTATGCCGCGCCTGCCACTCCTCTTGCGGCACGCCGCGCAGGAACGGGATGGCGCTGCGGCTGAAGTAGAGGGCGTCGCCGGATGCGGAAAGGACCACTTTCGGCGAGTTCTCGTTGAAGATGTTTTCGGCGGGGGTGAACGGTTTGACCAGCGTGGCGATCTGGGTCGCGGGGTCGTCGAAACAGCTGCGGATCTGTTCCAGCTGTTCGGTGGCGATGAACGGTTCGTCGCCCTGGATGTTTACCACGATGTCGAATCGACGGCCTGTAAGGCGTTCGGCGGTGTCGAGGGCTTCGGCGCAGCGGTCGGTGCCGGAGCGGTGTTCGGTGGAGGTCATGATGACTTGCCCGCCGAAATCTTGTACGGCCTTTTCGATGCGAGGGTCGTCGGTGGCGACGTAACAGTCGGTGCCGAAAACGGCGGTGCAACGTTCGTAGACGCGGCGGATCATGGGCTTGCCGTGTATGTCGGCCAGCGGCTTGCCGGGGAAGCGGCTCGATGCGTAACGGGCCGGAATCAATGCTAAATATTTCATCGGTTTTCTCTACTTTTATCCGTTCATTTTAGTTTCACGCCTGTTGCATCTATTTTAATTTTTTTGCGACGAGCATAGCCAGCCGCGCGGGGCGGCCCGACGGGATTAAAAAAGATCAGCATCAAGCGACTGAAGACAAAAAATCGAACGGATAAAAGTAGGGAAAAAAGATGAAAGATTGGTGTATCGGGCCTTTAGTCGAATTGGCCGGAAAGTTGTCCGGGCCGGAGTGGGACCGGGCGGTCGAGGTAGCCGGGCGGGAAAACGAATGGTTCGCGCCGGGACAGGTCGGGCGGGCCGTCGCGGTTTTGCGCGGCGAGATGCTGGCTCCGGACCGGTTGGCGGATTGGCTGGCACGGTATCGCAAACAGGAGGGCTGGCAGCCGCGGAGGGTAGGGATCGTAATGGCCGGGAACCTGCCGCTGGTGGGGTTCGCCGACCTGGCCGCTGTCGTGGCGGTGGGGCACAGGGCGGTTGTCAAGCCTTCGTCGAAAGACCGGGCGTTGATGAATTTCGTCGTGCGCAGGTTGCAGGAGAACGGATGCGGGATCGAAACGGTCGGTGAGTTGGAGCCCGAGGGGCTGGACGGGGTGATCGCAACGGGCGGGGATGCGGCGCGGGACTATTTCGCGGAGCGTTTTGCCGGTGTTCCGGCGTTGCTGAGGGGGAACCGGCAGAGCGTGGCGGTGCTGACGGGGGCGGAAACGGACGGGGAGTTGCGCGGCCTGGCGGAAGATATGTTCCTCTATTGGGGGCTGGGATGCCGGAGCGTGGTGCGGTTTTTCGTGCCGCGGGGATTCGATGCGGTACGCTTTGCTGAGAAAATGTCGGCGTTCGCACCTTTTGAGGCGGCCGAAGCGGGGAAATATGCGGCGTGTTACCGTTATGCGCGGGCGATGGCGGCGATGGGGGGAGAACCGTGGGCCGACGGCGGGTTTTTCGTGCTGCGGCGGGTGGGGATGGAGGCGGGGCCGGTGGCTCCGAAGCTGGCGGAGGTGTTGTGGTCGGAATACGGATCGGCGGACGAGGTGGAACAGTGGCTGGCGCAGTATCAGGGGGCTTTGCAGTGCGCAGCGGGGGCCGTGCCGGACGGTTTCCCGCGCCGGGTGGCATTGGGGCGGACGCAGTATCCGGGCTGGAGGGATTATGCGGACGGGGTGGATACGGTCGGTTTCCTGCTGGATTTGTAGGGCTGCTGTATC
>CAZAPI010000056.1:0-9063 GCA_964486945.1 uncultured Rikenella sp.
GAGGGGAAAAAGGTGATCCTTTACTTTTATCCGAAAGACAATACGCCGGGCTGCACGGCAGAGGCCTGTTCGCTGAGGGACGGGTACAGCGAACTGCTCAGGCGAGGATTTACGGTGCTCGGAGTGAGCGGGGACAGCGCGGCGTCGCACCGGAAGTTTATCGGGAAACACCAACTGCCGTTCACGCTGCTGGTGGACACCGGCCATAAGATCGCCGAAGCGTATGGAACGTGGGGCGAGAAAAAATTTATGGGGCGGACCTACATGGGAATGATCCGTACCACGTTTATTATCGGTACGGACGGCGTGATCGAAAAAGTCTTCGAAAAGGTCGATACCAAAGACCATTTCGGGCAGATACTGAAATCGTACGAGTAATCAATAAGTAACATACAAAACACAGAATGGCAGAAGAAGAAAAGGTTCCGGCAGCCAAGGCGGCGGGAACGGAAAATGTAGTCGCGAAAAAGCGGGAGATACCGGCGGAAAAGTTGAAGGTGCTCCAGGCGGCTATGGACAAGCTCGAAAAGGATTTCGGCAAGGGGACGATCATGCGCATGAGCGACCATGCGGTGGTGGATGTGGCGACCATCTCGTCGGGATCGATCGGGTTGGACCATGCGCTGGGCATCGGCGGTTATCCGCGGGGCAGGATCGTGGAGATCTACGGGCCGGAATCGTCGGGTAAGACGACGCTGGCCATACACGCGATCGCCGAGGCGCAGAAAGCGGGCGGCATTGCAGCGTTTATAGATGCCGAGCATGCGTTCGACCGTTTTTATGCGGAAAAACTGGGAGTAGATGTGGATAACCTGCTGATCTCGCAGCCGGACAACGGGGAACAGGCGCTGGAAATCGCTGACCACCTGATCCGGTCGAGCGCGATCGATATCGTGGTGATCGACTCGGTGGCGGCGCTTACGCCCAAAGCGGAGATCGAGGGCGAGATGGGCGATGCCAAGGTGGGGTTGCAAGCCCGGCTGATGTCGCAGGCGCTGCGTAAGCTCACGGCAAGCATCAGCAAGACCAATACGCTCTGCATTTTTATCAACCAGCTGCGCGAGAAGATCGGCGTAATGTTCGGGAACCCGGAGACCACGACCGGGGGGAATGCCCTGAAATTCTATTCGTCGGTTCGGGTGGATGTCCGCAAGGGGACGAGCCTGAAAGACGGCGATGAGGCGACCGGAAACCGCACCAAGGTGAAGATCGTGAAAAACAAAATGGCGCCGCCGTTCCGCCGGGCCGAGTTCGACATTGTTTTCGGCGAGGGGATTTCCAAAGTCGGCGAGATCATCGACTGGGGCGTGGAGTTCGGTATCATCAAGAAAAGCGGCTCGTGGTTCTCGTACGGCGACCGCAAGATCGGGCAGGGGCGCGATGCCGTGAAGAACCTGCTGCTGCAGGACCCCGAACTGGCTGCGGAGCTGGAGGCGCAAGTGCGCGAAGCGCTGGCCAAGGCGGCGGAGTAATCGGACGTTTTGACGCTAATATTCGCGGGCGGGCATTCGTTATATCAACGAATGCCCGCCTTTTTTGCGGCACGGTAACGGATTATTCCCGGAAAAATTATATCTTAGGTGTTGAAAAAAGTAAATTATGGCTGATGCGAACCCTTCCTTCGGCGAAGTCCTGACGCTCCCGGCGGTGCCGGTCGATGCGGAGGCGATGCCCGTTAAGGAAAGTTACGATAAAGATGAATTGATGGTCCAGCAGCAGTTCGACGAACTGTTGGAACGGTGTGCGCCGATTTGTAAAGGCGAGGCGGACTACGAGCGGATCCGGCAGGCGTTCTATTTCGCTAACGAGGCCCACAAAGGGGTCAAACGCCACTCGGGGGAGCCGTATATCACCCATCCTTTGTCGGTTGCACGGATCGTGGTGGTGGAGATCGGGCTGGGGGTCAAGTCGGTGATGGCGGCTTTGCTGCACGACGTGGTGGAGGATACGGACTATACGGTGGAGGACATCGAGCATCATTTCGGGGCTAAAGTGGCCTCGATGGTGGACGGGCTGACCAAACTGGAGGGAGCTTTCGCACAGGATATCTCCAAACAGGCCGAGAATTTCAAGAAGATGGTTCTCACCTTGTCGGACGATGTCCGGGTGTGCCTGATCAAGATAGCCGACCGGCTGCACAATATGCGGACGCTGGGGTCGATGCCCAAGCACAAGCAAATGAAGATTGCGTCGGAGACGATTTATCTTTTCGCGCCGTTGGCCCACCGGCTGGGGTTGTACGCGATCAAGACGGAGTTCGAGGATCTGAGCCTCAAGTACCGTTTCCCGGGCGAGTACAATCAGATCAAACAAAAATTGGCGGATACGGAGGTGCAGAGGTTGCAGTTTATAGAGAAGTTCAATCCGCCGATTATCGAAAAACTCAAAGAAAACAATATCGAGTTCGAGATCTCGGGGAGGGTCAAGTCGATCTATTCCATCTGGAAAAAGATGAAGCGCAAGCAGGTCACCTTCGAGGAGATCTACGACCTGTTTGCGATCCGGATCGTTTTCAAACCGTCGCCGCTGATCCCGGAAAAATCGCAGTGCTGGCATGTATATTCCTTGATAACGGATATCTATAAGCCGAAACCGGACCGGATACGGGACTGGGTGAACATACCGAAAGCAAACGGATACGAGGCGCTGCATTGTACGGTGATGGGTCCGGAGGGGGTGTGGGCCGAAGTGCAGATCCGCTCGGAGCGGATGAATGAGATTGCGGAGCGGGGTTTCGCCGCACATTGGAAGTATAAAGCCGAGGGAAAGGGCGGGGAAGCCCGCAACGACAAGGATATGGACCAGTGGCTGGCGCAGTTGCGCGAAGCGCTGAACAGCCCGTCGGAGGATGCCGTGGAGTTCATGGATAACTTTAAGATGAACCTGCAGGTGTTCGAAATCGTGGTCTTCACGCGGAACGGGGAGTCTAAGACGATGCCGAAGGGGGCGACGGTGCTGGATTTTGCTTACGAAATTCACTCGAAGATCGGGAACCATGCCATCGGTGCGAAAGTCAATTACAAGATTACGCCGCTGTACGCAGAGATCCATACGGGTGACCAGATCGAAATTCTGACATCTCAAAATGCCCATCCCCAGGTGGAATGGCTCGACCATATCACCACGGCGAAGGCGAGAACGCATATCAAGCAGTTCCTCAAACGGGACGGGGAGAACAATATCGTGAAGGGTCAGGAGCTGTTCGAGGCGGAGATGAAAAGGCTGGGGGTGCCTTTGCAGGCGCGGGTGTTCCGAAAAGTCCTGCCGGCATACCACTCGTCGAGCAAAGATGAATTTTACAGTAAACTGGGGGCGGGTATCATCCGGCTGGACGGACTGGATAAGATCCTGAAACAGAATTCGGCCAGTAAGGTCATGAAATACTGGACCTTGCAGTTCGTCAATCCGTTCCGATTCCTGGGGGCGGGAGACGATAAAAAGAAAAAAGAGGAGCAGAGCCAGGACAAAGCCGAATACCGGTATGTGATGGCGGAGTGCTGTAATCCGATACCGGGCGACGAGGTGGTCGGGTTCAAGACGGATGATGGTAGGGTGGAGGTGCATAAAAAAAATTGCCACAATGCGGTGAAACTGTCGGCGCAGCACGGCGACAGGATCGTGCCGGCCAAGTGGTCGAGCGAAAAGGTGATGTCGTATCTGGCGGTGATCGAAGTGAGGGGGATCGACCGGGTGGGGATTCTGTACGACTTGGCCAAGATTATCAGCGGGGAACTGAACGTCAATATCCGCGAGCTGCATATTCATAGCCATGATGGGATTTTCGAGGGGACGATCAGCCTCTATGTGCGCAGCAGCGAGGATCTGAAGGTGATCATGGACAAGGTGAGGGCGGCAAAGGGGGTCGAAAAGGTAAACCGAACGGAGGCGACGGTCGTCGATTAGCCATAATTAGGATATGGAAAGCGAGTTTGTCATTCAATTACTGATCGTTGCGGGGTGCATTGCATACGGCATGCGGAGTGCCATGCGAAAGTGGAAACAAACAGAGGAGGGGGCGCCGCACCGGATGCCGGCTGGTGAGAATTTCCCGTTCCCGGATCCGGATTACGATCGGGTTCCGGAGCAGGAGGTGGTTACGAGTACGGAACATTGGGATGCCGGAGAGGTGTCCGGCGGCGGGCGAAGGGAGGCGCATAACGATACGAATGGCCAATTGGCGGTTGCGTCGATTCAGACTTCGGAGGAGGCGGCTCCTGAAAATCAAAATGTATCGCACCGGCGTGGAATGGTGGCGGATTTACGGACGATGATTATCTCCAGTGAATTGCTGAAACCGAAATATGAGGAGTATTAATCGAAAATGAATTTTGTTTAACATAATTAATTTTCCATAGAGAATGGCTACGATTTTTACGAAGATCATACGCGGGGAGATCCCCAGCTATAAGATCGCCGAGGATGAGAATTACTATGCTTTTTTGGATATAAACCCTTTGGCAGAGGGACATACGCTTGTCGTACCGAAAAAGGAGGTCGATTATATTTTCGACTTGGATGAGCCGGATTTGGCGGGACTGATGGTTTTTGCGCAGAAGGTTGCACGGCGGATTCGGGAGGCGATGCCTTGCAAACGGATCGGAGTTGCCGTGATCGGTTTGGATGTACCGCATGCCCATGTCCATTTGGTTCCGATCAATAAGGGCGGGGACCTGGATTTCAGCCGACCGAAATTGAAGTTGTCGCCGGAAGAGTTTAAGGACATTCAGGCTAAGATTCGGTTTTAGATTTATTTTTCCCAATTACGCAAAAGGGCGGACTCAAAATGAGTCCGCCCTTTTCTTGTTTTGGCTCGAGAAAGCGGTTACACCTGTTAAGTCATAAGTTGTAATATAGAAATAGAGTAATGTTCGTGTATGTATTTTATTTGTATTAAAATCCTTATCTTCAATAACTTATGTTATTTAAGTAAAAGTGTTGGTTTGTCCGTTGATTGTAGTTTATTTATTGTGTGGGTTTGTTGCAGTGAAAAACATAGTAATTATAATTAGTTAATGCATTGAATGTTAATCTAATGTGAATTTTATACAAATAAAGCATTTACGTGAATATTATTAGTTGGTTTCAGGTTGTAAAAATATAGTTCACGGGATCGGTTGTATAATTTGGGGTTTGGTTTATCTTTGTGATAGTTAAAAGTTACAAGATGAAAGATAGATTAGCCCGATTTCTTAAATCGGAAGGTCTTACAGCTGTAAAATTCGCCGAGATAATGGAGGTGCAACCTTCCAGTATATCGCATTTATTATCCGGGCGTAATAAGCCCAATTTCGAATTTATTTCCCGAATGCTGCTACGGTTTTCTAATCTCAATCCCGATTGGATGATTAATGGAATGGGGTCTGTTTACAGAAGTGAACAAAAAGAAGCAGACAAAGAAATTACAGAAGTAAACCGGCGTTTAATTACAGATGTAAAGAATGAAAACCCGGCTCTAACATTGCAAAATCGGGAAGATACCCGACAGGGAGATATATTTGAAAATGTTGGCAAACCAGCCCCTTCGGATGATAAGAATGACATTACAGATGTAACTAAAAATGTATCCAGCCTTGTTTCATCCGGTGAGTCGGAATCGCCTACGACAGGTTCGAAACCGATCGAACGGGTAATTATTTTCTATTCCGACGGGACATTTCGAGAGTATCATAATTAAATGCTAAGGGCGGCCGGTGCGGTTTCGGGCGAGCTGGTCTCCAGCTCAGATTTCCTGCCGACGATGGATGACGCAAGGGGGCGACTTCCGGTCCGTAAGGATAGGATTTCGTAGTGGCCTTTGTTGCGGGGCAAGCGCTGGGCGTACGGCGACCGGTATCTGTGGTCTTCGGGGCGAATTACGGGCCTGCGGTCGTGACGGCGGACGGATGGAAACTGTGCTCTACAGGGCTGCGGATGCGTTCGAATTGTACAACCAGAACGACGATCCGCAAAAACGCAAAAACCTGATCCTGCGTTATTCGACCTGCGCCGAAAGACTGAAAGGAATTTTGCCGGAAGAGTGCGCGGGCGATCTGGAAAACGGTGTCAACCGTGCGGGATAAAGTTGTGATTTCATTAGGGCTATCGGCCTTATATTTATAGGGTAAGAAAATATTGTTATTTATATTATGTTAAATAATTCGCATTTTCGATGCTCTGCGATGCCGTATTTATATTAAATCTGCTTGTCTTATAGGATTTTGCAGGGATATTTCTTATTTTGCGGAATCTGCGGTAGATCGGGTTTGGCTATGAAAAAGAAGATAGTAATGGAATATCCCTTTCGGTGTACGCCGGGATCTTTGTTCCGGGCCATAACCACGCCATTGGGACTCAAAAGCTGGTTTGCGGACAATGTGGAGGTTTCGGGCAATCGGTACGATTTTTTTTGGAACAAGGCCGTGCAGTCTGCCCGGATTGTCCACCACAAACGCAATGCGTATGTGCGCTACCAGTGGGAAGAGAACGACGAGCACTACCTCGAAATGCGGATCGCCCACCAGGAGCTTACGGGGGATATTGTGCTGACTGTCATTGATTTCGCGGAAGACAGCGAACGTGAGGATTGCCGCTCGCTGTGGGATATGCAGGTGGATAAACTCAAAAGGGCCATCGGTTGTCCGAAAAAATGATAATTTTGTATCTTCATTAAATTTCCTTTCCAATGCTCTGAAAAGGAAATAATCGCGCCGGCCGGGCCGTTTTATCTCCCGGACGACAAGGATACGGACACCGAATGAAGACTGTTTACCGTTTCGTACTGAAAGCCTACGTGGGACCTATGGTGCTCACGTTCTTTATCGTGATGTTCATCCTGCTGATGCACTATCTCTGGATGCATATCGACGAGCTGGTGGGCAAAGGTCTGGGGCCGGGCGTGATCATCGAACTGGTGTTCTACGCCAGCGCCACGCTGGTGCCGATGGGGCTGCCGCTGGCTACCCTCCTGGCCTCTATCATGACGATGGGCAATCTGGGCGAGAACAACGAACTGCTGGCCCTCAAAGCGGCCGGGATATCGCTTCCACGGATCATGAAGCCGCTCATTATCCTGATGACGGTGGTCTGTATCGGCAGTTTCTTCGTGATCAATAATTTCACCCCCTACTCTTACCAGAAAATGTTCTCGCTGCTGAGCGACATCTCCAAACAGAAACAGGAGATGAAGTTCCAGGACGGGATATTTTTCAACGGAATTCCCGACATGAGTATCCGTATCGGACACCAGGACCCGGCTACCAATAAATTGAACGACATCCTGATCTACAACAACAAGTCCTACGACAAGATGCAGACCACGGTGGCCGATTCGGGGTATATCAGCATTTCGGACGACCGCAAGTACCTGATCGTCACTTTGTATAATGGGCAGATCTATGAAGAGAACCGCAATTACCAGTGGTTCACGAAGAACGAACTGAGCCACCACCTGTTCGACGAACAGAAACTGTTGGTCCCGCTGTCCGGGTTCGCGTTCGAGCGTTCCGACCAGGAGGAGTTCGCCTCGCGGAGCGAAACCAAGAATATGACCCAGCTGTCCTATACCATCGACTCGCTGAAACATGCACAGGACTCGATGGTGACCAATTTCGAGAACCGGCTGGTCAAATCGCACCTGTTCCGCAATTTGGCTTATGCCAACCTGGACTCCCTGCCGCCGCTCAGGCCGGTGGCACTGATGGGAATGCTGGACACGATGAGTGTGGAGAACCGCAATTCGGTCTTCGGGCAGGCCTCTACGTGGGCCGAAGAGGCGCGAAGCTATGCGGATTACGAGTCGGAATACATGAGTTACACTTCGCAGCTGCTCTACCGGGCGCAGGCCGATTTCCAACGCAAGATCGCTCTACCCTTCTCCATCATGATCTTCTTCCTGATCGGTGCGCCGCTGGGGGCCATTATCCGCAAGGGAGGACTCGGGATGCCGATCGTGGTGTCGGTACTGTTCTTCGTGATCTATTACATCATTACGATCACGGGCGAAAAATTCGTGAAAGACGGAGCCTGGTCGCCATTCTGGGGGATCTGGATTTCGAGTTTCATCCTCTTCCCGATCGCTATCTTCCTGACTTACAAATCGACTAATGACTCGGCGCTGTTCAATCCTGATGCCTATAAGAAACGGCTTGAGCCGGTCATTGCGTTGTATCGCAAAGTGCGGGACCGTTTTCAAAAGAAAAAAGATTAAAATAATACAATAGAAATGGCTAAAATGCTGAATACCATAGAAGAAGCACTGGAAGATTTCCGGGCCGGCAAATTGCTGATCGTCGTAGACGACGAAGACCGCGAAAACGAAGGGGATTTCGTCTGCGCAGCGGAGAAGATCACCCCGGAGATGGTCAATTTCATGGTACACAACGGCCGGGGAGTGCTGTGCGCGCCGCTGACGGCCGACCGCTGCAAGGAGCTGGAGGTGGATATGATGGTCGGTGACAACACGTCGCTGCTCGGAACCCCGTTCACCGTGTCGGTGGACCTGCTCGGAAACGGCTGCACGACGGGCGTCTCGGCCGAAGACAGGGCCAAAACGATCCGGGCCTTGGTCGATCCGGCCACCAAACCGCAGGACTTGGGCCGTCCGGGGCATATTTTCCCGCTCCGGGCACAGAACAAAGGCGTGCTGCGCCGTCCGGGGCATACCGAGGCGGTGATCGACCTGTCGCGTCTGGCCGGGATGCAGCCGGGAGGGGCGCTCATCGAGATCATGAACGAGGACGGGACGATGGCCCGCATGCCGCAGCTTCTGGAAATCGCAAAAAAATACGGGCTCAAGATTATTTCGATCGCCGATTTGATCGCCTACCGCCTCAAACAGGAGTCGATCATCGAAAAAGGCGCGCGGGCTACCCTGCCGACGGCGTGGGGCGATTTCGACATTATTGCTTACCGTCAGAAAAGCAACGGGTTGGAACATATGGCACTGGTCAAGGGGGAATGGGGCGAGGACGAACCGGTCCTGGTGCGGATGCACTCTTCCTGCGCGACGGGGGACATTCTGGGTTCTTGCCGCTGCGACTGCGGGGCGCAGCTGCACAAGGCGATGGAGATGGTCGAAAAGGCCGG
>CAZAPI010000057.1:0-1069 GCA_964486945.1 uncultured Rikenella sp.
TCGGTTCCTTGGAACTGGCCGACGAGATCGACGCATTCCGCCCCCTCACGGCGGTTTACGGCAATATCGACGACCACCGGGTGCGGACGGTCTATCCGAAATTCAAACATATTATTTGTGAAGAACTGAGCGTGGTGATGACCCATGTCGGCGGCTACCCCGGACGGTATGAGCCGGAGGCCCGCATGTGGATCGAAAAGGTGCATCCCGGTCTGTTCATCAGCGGCCACTCGCACATCCTAAAAGTCATTAACGACAAGAAATACAATCTATTGCATATGAATCCGGGGGCGGCCGGTTATGGCTACCAGGGCGTCCGGACAGCGCTTCGTTTCACCGTGGATGGCGATCGGATCACCGAGCTGGAAGTAGGGGAGTTTTAAGTGATGAAATATTCGATTATTTTATTATTAATCTTTTGTATAAAAGGCATTCAGGCAGCTATACCTGAACTGATACATTCAGCAGCTGCCGTGAAGACCGAGCAGCAGGCTATTATGAGCAAGCTGGGGAAATGCCCCGATTTTTTCCTTCCCTGGCGGTGCGAATCGGTCCGGAGTGTCGTGCTGGAGCGGGTGCGACTGAGTGCCGACCGAAAAACCCTTCGGCTCTACTGCAACATGGGGTTGGCACAGATCGCCATCCGACAGGAGTTGCTCGACACCTGGGCGGACGAAGTGCGTAAAAAGCTGGGGGATGCCTACCAGGAATGCGAGGTGCGATTCTATGCCTACAACATCCCGGCGGAGCGTTTCATTCCCAACTATTACCGAAGCAAGGCCGACCGGGATCCCAAAAGGGAGAGCACGCCGATCGACCGCCGGCCGCTTGTCAGGCGCACGGACCGTTCCGTCTACGGGCGCGGCCTGGGCGGACGGCACATCGCACTTTGGGGAGGACACGGCAAATATTATCACGAGGAAGGGGATTCGGCATGGAAATGGCAGCGCCCGGCGCTCTTCTGCACCATCGAAGACCTGAATACACAGGAGTTCACAGCGCAATACCTCGCTCCGATGCTCGAAAATGCGGGGGCCGTCGTAGTCATGGCGCGGGAAAGGGATCCGCA
>CAZAPI010000057.1:1169-8992 GCA_964486945.1 uncultured Rikenella sp.
GTCTGCCATGCCGGGGGTAAAGCCGAGTTCGAAGTCAACCAGCGCATCGGCGGCTCCATGTGGGTTTGGCTGGGGGCATTCGAACTGGACAGCGCGTCCCGGATCGTCCTGTCGGCACCGGCTGATGCCCAAAACGGCACATTGACTGCCGATGCAGTCAAAATCGGAGGCGGAATGGGCAATGTCGAGCGCGCCGGCACAGTCAGCGGCGCAACACGCTACGAAGAGGCTGCGCGGTATTGGATGCAATACAGCGGAGTGCCGGACTCCATTTACGCCCCGGAAACTCTGTCGCCGGACAATAAGGAGGGTAAAATGCTGGACTATATCGACAATTTCAAGGGAAACGGCGACTGGTGCAATTATATCCGCAAACAGAAAAACATTCCGCTAGACTTGGCCATAGGGCTGCACACCGATGCCGGGGTGTGCGACTCGATCGTGGGCACCCTGACGATCCATTACACCGACCGCTGCCGTGCCAATTACGCCAACGGTAAAAGCAAGCTGGCCGGACGGGACCTGGCCGACCTGGTCCAAACGCAGATCGTCAACGACCTGCGCGCCAAATATGACAAAACCTGGACACGCCGGTCGATGTATGACAAAAGTTACGCCGAAATATCGAGGCCCGATATGCCGGCCATACTCGTCGAAATGTTCTCGCACCAAAATGCGAACGACATGGTCATCGCCCTTGATCCGGCATTCCGTTTCGATATGGCGCGGGCAGTATATAAAGGGATATTACGCTTTCTCGCAGACCGTTACGGACAGGATTACACCGTGCAACCTTTGCCGCCGTCGGAGTTGCAGACAGAGTTGACTGCCGGCGATTCGGTGCATATCGCCTGGACCGCCACGAACGACCCGTTGGAACCGACCGCAAAACCGAATCGGTTCCGGGTTTACCGCAGGGTCGAGACGGACGGCGCTTTCGACGAGGGTATCGAAGTCCGTTTTCCGGAGATCAGGCTGCCGCTAAGCCGGGACGGGCGCGTGTATAGTTACCGAGTGACGGCGATTAACGAGGGCGGCGAGAGTTTCCCAAGCGAAACGATTTCTGCCGGACTTGCACCGGCAGAGGCGGGAAGAGCATTGGTCGTGAACGGCTTCACCCGCGTCAGCCCTCCGACCCTAAAAAAAGACGCGAACGGCAAAGTCCTGGGATTCGACTTCGATACGGATCCCGGGGTGCCTTATTTGCGGGACAGGGCGATCGTCGGACAGCAGCGAAACTTCGAACCCTTGGCTCCGTTCGAGAACAACGACCGGCCGGGCTGGGGCGCCTCATCCATGGAGCTCGCCCCGAAAGGGACCGTAGGTAATTCGTTCGACTATCCGGCTGTTCACGGACAGGCATTGCTGAAAGCAGGCTATTCTTTTTCGAGCGTTTCGCGGGAGGCGTTCGACAAAATGCCCCTGCGACCGTCGCAATATCACCTGATCGACGTGATTATGGGAGTGCAGCGTAGTTATCCGGACAGATATTCTATTTATAGTCCATTCACTGTCAAACAACTCCGAAATGCAATTGAAGCAAAAATTCCGGTTGTGATTTCGGGTAGTTATATCGGCAGCGATCCGGGCGTATCGGCAGAGGTGCGGGAAATGCTGGGATACACCTGCGACCGGAAAGTTCCGAATACAAACGACGGGACCGAAAACCTGTACTTTATGCCGACTTTCGACCGGCTCTGTCCCCTAGGAAAGAGCAAGCCTGTTTCGATCGGCGGTTTGCCGGTCGCAGGCGTGCGACACGACAGGGTATTTTCATTTGGTTTTCCATTGGAAGCATTGAAACAAACTACTTTGCAGGATTTATTTGAACATATACTCTCACTACAATGAAACTGACCCATGTAGCCTTGTGGACGACGCAATTAGAATCGTCGCGGGCATTCTACGAGACCTATTTCGGCGGAACGAGCGGCGAAAAGTATGTCAATCCGGCCAAAGGCTTCGAATCCTATTTGGTGCGGTTCGGGGACGGGACGTCGCTGGAGATCATGCGGAGCACCGGGGTGACGGAGCGTTCCGACCGGACATATACAGGTTGGTGCCATATCGCTTTCGATGCGGGAACGCAGCAAGGAGTGGAGGCGCTGACCGAACGTTTACGCGGCGACGGCTACCGCATAATTTCGGAACCCCGTGTAACCGGAGACGGATATTATGAGAGCGTCGCGGCCGACCCGGACGGGAACCTGGTGGAGATCGTGGCTCCCGGCGGAGACGAACACTGACAAGTCGGAAAAAAAGCCTACTTTTACGCTCGATTAGTTGTACACATCGATGGGTATCAAACACAAGATCCGCCTCGGATTCATTACGATCGGCATACTGCTGTTCCTCTCCGGAATCATCTCGTCGCTCGAGCTGGCCCGATTCAACCGCACGACCCACAACCTGCTGGAGCGGAGCCAGGGAAGCATCGAAATCTCCAAACAGATGCTCGATGCCGTGCAGGAACAGAACACGGCGTTGCTGCTCTCCATTACGGACACGAGTCGCACGACCGTTTACGATTCGCTGATCGCCAAGGGGAACCGGGACTTCGACCGGGCTTTCCATTCGGTGCAGGCCACGCTGCACGATCCGGCGCAGCTCGCCTCCATCCGTACCGCATCGCAATACTACAACAGCATCGTTTCACAGGTGACCGACAGCACCGATATCGCCTGGTTCACGGATGTGTACAAAACATCGTACTACAACCTGACCCATGCGATCAAGGAGTTCATGGTCCAGATCCAGCAGCGCACCATCGACTACACGGCCCAGCTGGAGAGGAATGCTTACCGGGCTTCGATGGTGGGAATCATCGCCCTGGGGGCCGGCATCCTGCTGCTGATGGTCTTCTATTTCATGTTGAACAACTACTTCATCGGGCCGGTCCTCCTGATCACGAAATCGCTGAAAGGATATGTCAATTCGCGCCTGCCTTTCGAGGTCACGGTCGGCACGCAGGACGAAATCAACACCCTGAAAGAGTACATCGCCGCGCTGGTGTCGGCCAATAAAAAATCGAGGCAATAGACATGAAGTTCGGCCTGGTCATACGCTACGTCGGATTGGTGATGCTGCTCAATGCGGCATTCATGCTGATCTCCGCCGTCATCTCCCTTTTCAACGGGTTAGACACCGGTTTTTACCCCCTCCTGCTCAGTTTCCTGATCACCTCGATCATCGGCGCCTTCCCGCTGATCTTCGTACCGAACGACAATAACCTCTCCAACAAGGAGAGCTACGTGATCGTCATTATGGCATGGATCATGTCATGCCTACTCGGGATGCTGCCCTACCTGATCTGGGGCGGAGAGTTCACCTTCACGAACGCCTGGTTCGAAAGCACCTCGGGATTCACCACCACCGGCTCGACGATCCTCAGCGACGTCGAAGCGCTGCCCAAGGGGCTGCTGTTCTGGCGGGCGGCGACGCACTGGATCGGCGGGGTAGGGGTCGTACTGTTCGCCATCGTGATCCTCCCCTCGATGGGGCGGATGAAAATGAGCCTGTCGAGCGCCGAAATGTCGATGATGGCCAAAGACAACTTCCGCTACACGACCAAAAAGATACTCCAGATCATCATCTTCGTATATGTGGGGCTGACCGTGTGCGAAACCGCCGTTCTGATGGCCGTGGGCATGGATTGGTTCGACGCCGTGACCGACTCTTTCTCAACGGTAGCAACCGGGGGATTCTGCACCAAGAACCTCAGCATCATGTACTACAACAGCGTGACCATCGAAATGATCATCACGTTTTTCATGATCGTATCGGGTCTCCACATGGGGCTGGTCTACGCCACGATCCGGGGCAAACGCAACAACCTGTTCCGGTCCGAGGTCGCACGGTTTTACATTATTTCGCTGGCGGTCAGCACCGTGATCGTTTCGGCCAGCCTGTTGCTGAACCACAACTATACGACCGTAGGGGAAGCCCTTCGTTACGGAGTTTTCCAGGTAGTTTCCTACACCACGACCACCGGGTTCGCTTCGGCAAACGACGCCTTTTGGCCTCCTTTAGCCATGATCGTATTGATATACTGCTCCATACAGTGCGCCATGGCGGGGTCGTCGACCGGGGGGATCAAATCCGACCGGGTATTGCTGACGTTCAAGGCAATCAAGGCGCGCGTGCTGAAACTCCAGCATCCCAATGCGGTGATCCGGATCAAGCAGAACGGCATCACACAGGACGACGGCATGGTTAACGCGGCTATCCTGCTGGTGGTGATCTATTTGTTGAGCGCATTGGCAGGAACGATGATCATGGCCGCCATGAATATCGACCTGCTGACCGGCTTCACTGCCACGATCTCCAGCCTGAGCAACGTTGGCCCGGGATTCGGTAAGGTCAGCAACCTGGACAACTACGGCACGCTGCCCGATGCGGCCAAATGGGTGCTCTCGGGACTGATGCTTTTCGGACGTCTGGAATTCTTCGGATTCATCCATATTTTCATGCTCCGCAGTTGGAAGTAAAACAGATATTGCCTATCTTCGTTCGTATTCAGGTTATGCGAAGATTTACAAGATTCATATTGTTTTTCGCGCTGCTCGGCGGCGCCTCGTGGTCGGCGCACGCTCAAAAGGCTCGGGTGGCCGGACTGGAACGGAACGCGGAGTACATGCAGTTGCTGGAACAGCAGTCGCAGCTCAAAGCGCAGGAAGACTCCACCGTATCGTTGATCAACAACAACCGGAAACTGTTCGAAAACAGTTCGGAACGTGAGCAATTGGGACAGGAGATCGTCCGGCTGGAAGGGGAACTGTTCGAAATTCGGAACCGGATGGGAAAGATAACGGCGCAGGTGGCGGCTATCGAGCAGGATTACATCATCAACCATATGGACGATCCGGCGGTTTCCGCATCGCCGGAGAGGGCAGAAGCGGCCGCAGAAGCCCGGACTCTGTTCGCGAACCCGTTCTTTACCGACAACCTCTCGAAGAGCGACGCGTCGCTCTTTATGGCGACGCCGAAAGTCGAACCGGAAGTACTGAAGATCAACAAACGTATAGCCGGTTTGTACGAGCAGCTGACCACGGTCAAGCGCCAGTACGATGCGGCGGCCGAACAGGATATTATCGACAGCCTCTCAATGCGGGCCGGGGAGCTGAAAGAGCAGATCGAACAGGTGGACGCCCTGATGGAACGGCTTTGGCTGGGGATCTACACTCGGAAACTGGACAACTACCTGGTGCTGATGGACAAGATCGGAACGATCGACCGCCTGAAACTGGAGCAGTTGGACCAGGAAAGCCGGCAGGTCCGCCGGGCCGAGGGCTTGGCGGGAGAGCAGCTGGCTCCGTTGGTGGCGACTTATCCGTTGCAGAAAAAGCTATCTTTGGACTATGAAATCACCATGGCGCAAGCGTTGGGGCTAAAACTGGCGGAAGATTCGCTCAAGACGGAACTGGGCAGATTTGCGGCAGAGTCGTCGGCTAAGGATATGACCTATCCGGATATTCCCTTCGCTCCGAGGAATCTGACGGTGTGCGGGGCTATCGTCAAGACCGATGAGGCTTCGCAACGCAATTACCTGGCAGTCGAGGACATTCCGGTCCTGCATGTGCCGAAGAAAGGGATTTACTATACGGTACAGATCGCCGTTTATACAACGCCCCCGAAAAGCGCAGAGGCTTTCAAAGGCATGACCCCGGTAATGCACCAGAAAATGACCAACGGACAGACACGCTATCTGGCAGGGGGATTCACGACATATAGCGAAGCGCAGGAGGCGGTCGCACAGATGGTGCGAGCGGGATTCAGGGCTTCGATGGTCGCATTTTTCGATGGAAAGGCTACCACGGCCGTGAAAGCTAAAGCGTTGGAGGCTGCAGCCCGACAAGCGGAGGAAAAGGCCGACACGAACGGATACAACGTAGAAATCGTTCCTGCTGAGCTGCGTCTTCCGACAGCTATGCGCGAGACGATTACGACACGGGCGCCTAGTAAAACGATCGTCCGGCACTCCTCCGGTTCCGAAGTGATCTATTCCGTGGGCAGTTTCGCTTCCAAAGCCGATGCGGACGCACTGGCTGATGTGCTGCGAAGCCAGCCGAATGTCAAAATTAAGGTCGTTGCATTATGACAATCTGGATTACACTGCTCATCCTCTTGGGATTGCTGCTTTTCGTAGCCGAATTGGTTTTGCTGCCGGGGATCACTTTGGCGGCCTTAGGCTCGTTCTGCTGCCTGGTGGGAGCCGTGACATGGGCTTTCGCGGACGGGGGACTGCCTGCCGGATTTATCGTCATGGGGATAGTGATCGGCCTGCTGCTTATCCTGACAATCCTGTTTCTAAGGCCGAAGACCTGGAACCGGGCGACACTCAAAACCAATATCGAATCGCAGGTGCAGCCGGAAAGGATCGAGAAACAGGTCGAAGTGGGGGCGCAGGGCTGTACGTTGACCCGGCTGGCGCCGATGGGGAAGGTACAGATCGGCGACCGGATATTCGAAGCCAAATCGCTCGACAGCTATATCGACCCGCGGCGACAAGTGGTCGTGATCGGATACGACAACGCCAATATCATTGTTCGGCTAATGATCGAAGAATAGCGGGACGCAACACGACATCCAAATTATTTTACCAAACTCCGATAAAACCATGGAATTTTCAACAACGGCAATCATGATCTCGGCAGTCGCCATCGTACTGTTGTGGATCATTCTCTATTTCATCCCGATCGGCCTGTGGTTCTCGGCCATGGTTTCGGGCGTGCGGATGAGTCTCCTGCAACTCGTCCTGATGCGCTGGCGCAAAGTGCCGCCGGGAACCATCGTGTCGGCTATGATCGAGGGGACCAAAGCGGGCCTGCACCTGAATCCGAATGAACTGGAGGCCCATTACCTGGCGGGGGGCCACGTCGCCAATGTGGTGCACGCACTGGTTTCCGCCCAGAAAGCCAACATAACGCTGGACTTCAAGATGGCTACAGCGATCGACTTGGCAGGCCGCGACGTGTTCGAGGCCGTGCAGATGTCGGTAAATCCGAAAGTCATCAACACGCCGCCGGTAACAGCAGTGGCCAAGGATGGTATCCAGCTGATCGCCAAAGCCCGCGTGACGGTGCGCGCCAATATCAAGCAACTGGTCGGCGGTGCCGGCGAGGAAACTGTGTTGGCACGCGTAGGGGAGGGGATCGTCTCTTCCATCGGTTCGTCGGACTCGCATAAAAGCGTCATGGAAAATCCGGACTTCATTTCGCGGGTAGTGCTGGAGAAAGGGCTGGATGCCGGAACAGCGTTCGAAATCCTTTCGATCGACATCGCAGACATAGATGTAGGACGCAATATCGGCGCTGTCCTGCAAATGGATCAGGCCAATGCAGACAAGAATATCGCCCAGGCGCGCGCCGAAGAAAAGCGGGCCATGGCCGTGGCCCAGGAGCAGGAGATGAAAGCCAAAGCGCAGGAGGCGCGGGCCAAGGTGATCGAAGCGGAAGCAGAGATACCGATGGCCATTGCAGAGGCTTTCCGGAACGGGAATCTGGGCATTATGGACTACTATAAACTTCGTAACATTCAGGCTGACACTTCGATGCGTGAAAGTATCGGGAAACCCGGAGAGGTAGTTCAGCAATAATTTTATCGCAAACCGCATTTTCGTTTGGAAGTAAAGACTGAAAACACTACTTTTGTACTGCTTTCAGCGCCCGGAGGGATGGGTGAGTGGCTGAAACCAGCAGTTTGCTAAACTGCCGTACGGAGTTATCTGTACCGGGGGTTCGAATCCCCCTCCCTCCGCCAAAATACGTTCCGTAATTTTTCGGATTTTTGGAAAGAGCTGTAAAATCAAACGGATTTTTCGCAAT
>CAZAPI010000058.1:0-8954 GCA_964486945.1 uncultured Rikenella sp.
AATTGAGTGCCATGACCGCGAACGAATGCCTCGAAACGTGGAACGACACCCGTTTGCTGATGCCGCACATTTCAGCCACCTTCTTTATCCGGCGGTTCACCGCGTCGTATGAGCCGATGTTGAACAGGTGCGCGTCCTTTCTGAAAGGCTCGTGACGCTCGATTATCCGCAGGGCTTCGTCCATCAGCTTGATTTGGAACGGCACTTTCGTCTTCTGCCGTTTCGACACGACCCACTTCGAGCCGTTCATATCCACGATGTTGTCCATTGTCAGGTTCTTGATGTCGATGAACGAGATGCCCGTCAATGCCCCGAACAGGAACAAGTCCCTTGCCTGCGCTTGGTTGGGGTCGGCAGGTTCCACGGTGGCGAACGCCCTCAGCTCTTCCTCCGTCAGGTACTCCCGTTCCTTGAAGTCCGGGTCCACATGGTACTGCGCGAACGGGTTGCGCGGTATCTTGCCGTTGTAGTGGGCGGTCGTCACGATGTGCTTCAACGGGATGGAGTAAATCCACACGGAGGACTGCGCCAGTCCCGCCTCGTTGCGGAGGTACAGGCAGAAGTCACGTATGAAGTCCTCCGTCAGCTCGTTCATGGAAATGTCGCTGCGCCTGTACTGCGCCTTGATGAACTCGGCAACGTATTTGCGGACGGTGAGATATTTCTGGTATGTCCGCATGGAACGGTCTTTCCCCACCCGTTTGGCAAACGCCGCGTTCTCCTTGTCAAAGGCACGGAGCAGCGTCTCGTACTCCGTGCCGATGCCTTGGTAGGCGTTGCGCACCATTTCAGCTGTCACATACGCCTCACGGTCGGAAATCCGCTGGTAGTGCTTGGCAATCTGCACCTTGATGTTGTCAAGCGCGAAATTCACCGCCTGCGCCTCCTTGCTCTTGCCTTTGGCGCGGTTGCCCTTGGCATCCCAAAGCGTCCTTTGGATGGTCTGCTTGCAACTGAACTGCGCGATGGTTCCGTTGATGGTCACACGTCCCATGATGGGGACAACTCCGTTCTTTTCCTTGCTTGCGTTCACGTAGAACACGGTCTTGAATGTCGCTCTCATACTCGTTACTTTTTGTTTGGTGCAAAATTAAATGTTGAGAGCCGTAAGGCAGTAATCAAGACTTGCGCAGAACGTTGAAATACAAACCGTTGCGGATAAACATACTCCAAAATCCGGGTAATGGATTGGAAGCGCAACTGCTGCTATATTCTTCCCATGTCACGGATTTCGGCTGTATGCCAACCACTGCATTATGAGGCAAATGTCACTGACCGTCAGATAAATACCCAAATCTGCTCATTTCTGCGTTTTTATCGAATATTTTAAACAAAAACGGCTGTCCTATAAGGGGGCGTAATAAACCGACCGATTACCTGACAGCCTCGACCGGCGTATAGGTGACTGTTTCGCCGAACGGCTCGTTGCGGATCACTTTCAGCAGGCGGTCGATGCCACCCGTCACCATCGTCCCGAAATCCTGCCGGATTGCCGCGCAGTGCGGCATAGTCGTCACGTAATCCAGCACCCCGTCCGATGGGTCGAAAAAGACCGCCGCCGCGCCCTCATTGTCCGTCGTCGGACGGCACAGGCTATCCAGCCGCGCAATACTTTCCGGTCCGTCGATCACAGCGGTGCTCGACAGAAACACCACCCCGTTGACCGGCAGCTGGGCGTGCTCTGTCAGGAAATCCGTCACCTGGGTCTTTCCCGTCGAGGCATTGTCGCCCGACCACAGCGTCGCCGCCGTGTCCGGCACTGTCGTCAGGAAACTTTCCAGCCGCTCCTGCATCGCCGCGTCCCCGGACACCCCACCGAATACTCCGATCCCATCCGCAGGGCGCCTCGCTTCCGCGCACAGCGCCAGTAAAGTCGTTGCCGCCAGCAATCCTGCCTCCTCGTTGTCCGAACCGATGTAGAAGCTGCGCCCGCTTCCCGGGCAATCCGAGTCGAAGGTTCCTATTTTCACCCCTGCCCGGATCGCTTTGTCGATGGCATCCCGCATCCCGTCAGCGTCGATGCAGCTGATGAGGATGCCGTCCACTCCGGCGGCCACCAGCTTCTCTATCAGTTCGGTCTGCGATTCGGCTGTAGGAGTCCGTGACACGTCCCAGCGTACGCGGATGTCGTATGTGTCCCGCGCTGCCAAAGCCGCCGCTTTCGCCGCAGCTACCGAGGCGTCGTCCACCTTCGGCACCACCGCGATGGTCGTCATTTCCTCCGGGCTGCGGTCGCAGCCCGCCGTTCCCAGAAGAAGGGCGACCGCAACCAGAGCTATATATAAGGAGCGCACGGTCATAACGCTATGCCTGCAATTTGGCCTTGATGATGTCGAGCGCGGCGTTCATCGCGGCTTCGATGCCCTCGCTGTTTTTGCCGCCCGCCGTTGCGTAGTGGGGTTGGCCGCCGCCGCCGCCCTGGATGTGCTTGGCCGCTTCGCGCACGATGGCCCCGGCGTTCAGCCCCAAAGCTACCGCCGAATCGCTCAATGCCACTGTCAGGCTCGGTTTGCCGCCGAAGTGGCTGCCGAATACCGCCGCCATGTCTCCGATCCGGTTCCGCAGTTCGAAAGCGACGTTCTTAATCGAATCCGGCACGATGTCGAGCCGTTTGTAAACCAAACGATAATCGCCGATCGGTTCCGACTGCTCCATCAGCTCTTCGACCAGGTAGCGGTCACGCGCCTGGCGGATTTGGCTCATCTGTTTGGCCATTTCGGCGCTCTCTTCCGTCATTTTTTTGATTGCCGTGGCGAACTGGTTGGTGCCCAAAGCGTTGGCCAGTTCTTTCAGGACGTCGTCGTGGTGGTAGCAAAGTTCCTCGGCCGCTGCCGCCGTCACCGCTTCGATACGTCGGATACCCGCCGCCGAAGAGCCTTCCGACGTGATGCGGAACAGGCCGATATTCCCCGTCGCCGGGACGTGCAGCCCCCCGCAAAGCTCCACGGAGTGCCCGTATTTCACCACGCGCACCGTGTCGCCGTATTTTTCGCCGAAGAGCATCATGGCTCCCATATCCTGGGCCTGCTCTATGGTGCAGTGGCGGTTTTCTTCCAGAATGAAATTGGCGCGGACCGCAGCGTTGACTTTATGTTCCACCTGCCGCAGCTCTTCGTCTGTCACTTTCTGGAAGTGCGAGAAGTCGAAACGCAAGTAGTCCGGGGTCACCAGCGAGCCTTTCTGCTCGACATGCGTTCCCAGCACCTCGCGCAGGGCGTGGTGCAACAGGTGGGTCGCCGTATGGTTGGCCGCCGATGCCATGCGCCGGTCGGTATTGACGGCCGTTTCGAACTCCGCCTTCACGTCGGACGGCAGCGAGGAGGCGATATGCACGGTCAGGTTGTTCTCCTTCTGTGTATCCGTAATGATGGTTTTTTCGCCGCTTTTCGTGTCGATCAGGTAGCCTGTGTCGCCTACCTGTCCCCCCATGTTGCCGTAGAACGGCGTGTAATCCAGCACGATCTGGTAATGGGTTTTCCCTTTCGAGGTCACACGCCGGTAACGGGCGATATGCACTCCTTTATAAGAGGTGTGGTCGTAACCCACGAATTCCGACTGCTCGACCGGAAGTACCTCCACCCAGTCGTCGGTCTCCACTGCCGAAGCGTTCCGCGAACGGTTCTTCTGCGCTTCCAACTCCTTTTCGAAACCGGCGATGTCCACCGCCACGCCCTGTTCCGAAGCGATCAGCTGCGTCAGGTCGATCGGGAAACCGTAAGTGTCGTACAATGTGAATGCGTCGTTGCCGTCGATGAGTCGTTCTTTATCTGTGGCCGGCAGTTTCTTGATAATGCTGTCCAGCAGGTTGATCCCTGTGGCCAGGGTGCGCAGGAACGAACTTTCTTCCTCGGCGATCACCTTTTCGATAAGCTGTTGTTGCGCTTTGAGTTCCGGGAACTGGCCTCCCATCTGTCCTACTAAGGTGGGCACGAGTTTGCAGATAAACGGCTCGGTGAAGCCCAGGTAGGTGTACCCGTATCGCACGGCGCGCCGCAAAATGCGGCGGATCACGTACCCTGCTTTCACATTGCTGGGCAGCTGCCCGTCGGCGATGGAGAACGCGATGGCCCGCAGGTGGTCGGCGATCACCCGCATGGCGATGTCTTTCTTATGGTCGGCGCCGTAGGTCGTCCCGGCCATCGTGGCCAGCTGTTGCAGCAAGGGTTGGAACACGTCGGTGTCGTAATTCGACTTTTTGCCCTGTATCACCATGCAGAGGCGCTCGAAACCCATCCCGGTGTCCACGTGCCGGGCGGGCAGCGGCTCTAACGAGCCGTTGGCCTTGCGGTTGAACTGCATGAAGACGAGGTTCCATATCTCGATCACCTGCGGATGGTCTTTGTTGACGAGGCTGGCCCCGTCGGTCTGGGTACGTTCCGCGTCGTCGCGCAGGTCGAAATGGATCTCCGAACACGGACCGCACGGACCGGTGTCGCCCATCTCCCAGAAGTTGTCCTTTTTGTTGCCTTTCAATATATGGCTCTCGGGCAGCCGTTCGGCCCAGAAATCATATGCCTCCTGGTCGAACGGCACCCCTTCGTCCGGCGCCCCCTCGAAGACGGTGGCGTAGAGGCGGTCGGTCGGCAGTTTGTACCGCTCGGTGAGCAGTTCCCACGCCCAGGCGATGGCCTCTTTCTTGAAATAGTCGCCGAAGCTCCAGTTGCCCAGCATTTCGAACATCGTGTGGTGGTAGGTGTCGTGCCCTACCTCCTCCAGGTCGTTGTGCTTGCCGCTCACGCGCAGGCACTTCTGCGTGTCCGCCGCGCGGTGCCATTTGGCCGGCTGGTTGCCCAGGAAAATATCTTTGAACTGGTTCATCCCGGCGTTGGTGAACATCAGGGTGGGGTCGTTCTTGACCACCATCGGGGCCGACGGGACGATCTGGTGCTGTTTCTCGCGGAAAAAGTCGAGGAAGATTTTACGGATTTCGTTCGAGTTCATATAGGATTCCACCTTTTTTACGTTAGCTATGCGAAGTTACAAAATTACGATATTTTTTGATTTACTTGTCGGGCGGGGCTTTTCTTTCGGCCAATCGTCCGCCGGGCGCGGAGAGTCGCCGAAAAAATGTTAATTTTGTCTGATTGAAATACCCCGTTTGGATACGAATGGATTCACCGCAGTCACCGTCATACTACACCCTCTACCACTTCTTCCGGGAGCGGTTCGTGCTGCCTATGCGGCAGTGGCTGTTCCGGTTCGTGCGGATGGTGCTGGTGGTCTTTATCGCCGCGTCCGTGGTCAACTTTGTCTTTTCCTATTTCTTCTATACGCCCAAGATGCACCGCCTGCGCGAACAGAACGAGGCGATCGTGCGCAATTACCAGATGCTGGAGCAGCGGGTCGATGCTTCCCTGCAACAGCTGGCCGAGCTCAGGGAGCGCGACCATGCGGTCTATCGGGCGATCTTCTCGGCCGACACGCTCAACATTCCGGGGATCTATACGCCGTATGCGCCCGAGAAATACGCTTCGGTGGGATACGGGCGGTATGCGCCGCTGATGACGCAGGTGTGGGAGAAGATGGACGCCTTTTCGCGGCAGCTTTATTTGCAGTCGCTCTCCTACGACCAGATCGAGAAGCTGGCCGAGGACAAAGACCTGATGGCGGAGGTGGTGCCGGCGATCATGCCGCTGGACAAGAGCAAGCTGCGGGGAAATATCGGGGCCTTCGGGATGCGGATGCACCCGATCCTGAAACGCTATATCAGTCACGAGGGGATCGATATGGGGGCGCCGACCGGCACCCCGGTCTATGCTACGGGGACGGGGCTGGTGTACGACCAGCGGCCGCAGTCGGGCTACGGGATTCAGGTCGTGATCGACCACGGGTTCGGCTATCGCACGCGGTATGCCCACCTGAGTAAGGCGCTGGTCAGGCCGGGACAGCTGGTCAAGCGGGGCGAACTGATCGGCCAGGTGGGGAACACCGGGCGCTCGACGGGACCGCACCTGCATTACGAGGTGATCTACCGGGGACAGCCGGTCAATCCGATCAACTATATCAGCCGCGACATGAGCGAAGCGGAATACCAGGCTATTACCGAATCGGCCAAGGCCACTACCTACGAACTGGATGAGTAAGCGGGAACGACATACGGGGGAAAGCGTGCGACGCTATCCGAGGCTGGTGAAGTGGACGTTCCGCTTTTTCAGCGGGATTGCCGTGGCGGTGGTCTATTTCATCGTCTTCTCGATCTTTTTCGACACCCCGATCGAATACGAACTGAAAAAGAGCACGGACCGGATCGCCGAGGAGTACCGGGAGCTGGAACGGCGTTACGACACGCTGCAGCGGGTGCTGGACAACGTGTCGGAACGGGACCGGAGCGTCTACAAGATACTCTTCGAGTCGGAGCCGGTGATGCAGGGCGACGAAGACCGGCAGCGGCGGCTGGCGTTCCAGTCGGAGCTGGAGGGGATGACCAACCTGGAGCTGGGCACCTATTTCTGCGAGCAGCTGGGGCTGCTTTATCAGGAGGTTTCGAACTATGCGGCGATGGCCGAGCGGCAGCAGGAACGTGTGGCCGCCGATGTGCAGCAGGCGCTGGCCATTCCGGCCATCCAGCCGGTGGATAACCGGCAGCTGACGTTGTTGACCGCGTCGTTCGGGGAGCGGGTACACCCGTTCTTCAAGACCATGTCGCAGCATAACGGGGTGGATTACTCGGTGCCGGTGGGCACGGCGGTGTTCGCCACGGCGGACGGGACGGTGCGGAGCTTGCAGACACGGGGACAGACTTCGGGCTTAAGCCTGGCGATCGACCACGGAAACGGCTACGAAACGGTCTATTCGCACCTGGACAAGGTGGTGGCGCAGCCGGGGCGCAAGGTCTGCCGGGGCGATATCATCGCCTTTTCGGGGAATTCGGGCCTTTCGTTCGCGCCGCACCTGCATTACGAGGTGCGCTACCGGGGAACGGCAGTCGATCCGGTGAACTACTTTTTTATGGAGCTGGACATGCCGCGCATGAGGCGGCTCAGGGAGATTTCCCGGATGGGGATGCAGTCGTTCGACTGATGCACGGTTTTTGCAACAGTCGGGATGCCTGGTGTGTGCAGCAGAACCGGTGCGCTGAATGAGATAGTGCGTCCCGGGAGGAACGCCGGGCGGCCCGCAGCCATCCCGGGCGTAGGGCCGTATAGTGATCCGCGCTGGCTCCGACCCGAAAAGGCTCCGTGCAGCGGCGACGCGTCCCTGAGCGAGAATTGCAGAGCCGAGGGCGCAGCCGACAAAACAGGCTGCAGCCCGAAAAATTCTCGTACCTAAGGCAACTACGGGACGGAAACGATTTTAATTCTAACAACAGATATATATGACCATGAAAAACAAAGTATTGCTGATGATCCTCGACGGTTGGGGCAAAGGCGATCACACCAAACGGGACGCCATCTACACCGCCCATCCGGAATTCATCGATTCGTTGATGACAAAGTACCCGAACGCCGAACTGCTGACCAGCGGCGAGAATGTCGGGTTGCCTGACGGCCAGATGGGGAACTCCGAGGTGGGGCACCAGAATATCGGTGCGGGCCGCATCATCTACCAGGACCTGGTGAAGATCAACCGCGCGTCGAAAGACGGTTCGATCATGAAAAACCCGGAGATCGTCGCCGCATTCGAGTATGCGAAGAAGAACGGCAAGAACGTCCATTTCATGGGCCTCGTTTCGGCCGGGGGAGTGCACAGCTCGCTGGACCACCTGTTCACCCTGTGCGACATCTCGAAACATTACGGTATCGAAAACACCTATGTGCACGCCTTTATGGACGGTCGCGACACCGACCCGAAGAGCGGCGCGGGCTACCTGAAAGAACTCGAAGCGCATATGGCCAAGTCGACCGGCAAGATCGCCTCGGTGATCGGGCGTTATTATGCCATGGACCGCGACAAACGCTGGGAACGCGTGAAGGAGGCTTACGACCTGATCGTCAAGGGTGAAGGGAAGAAGGCTACGGATGCGGTCAAGGCGGTGGAAGAGTCGTACGCCGAAGGCGTGACGGACGAGTTCATCAAGCCGATCGCGATCGCCGATGCTGCCGGCGCGCCCGTGGGACTTATCCGGGAAGGGGATATGGTGATCTTCTTCAACTACCGCAACGACCGCGCCAAGGAGCTGACGCAGGTGCTGACCCAGTGCGACATGCCGGAACAGGGGATGCACACCATTCCGCTCTACTACTGCACCATGACCCCGTACGACTCGTCGTTCAAAGGGCTTCACATCCTCTTCGATAAGGAGAACGTGGTCAATACGCTGGGCGAATACATCTCCAAGCAGGGCCTCTCGCAGCTGCGCATCGCCGAGACCGAGAAGTTCGCGCACGTGACTTTCTTCTTCAACGGCGGACGCGAGCAGCCGTTCGAGGGCGAAAAGCGCATCCTGATCGATTCGCCGAAGGTGGCGACCTACGACCTTCAGCCGGAGATGAGCGCCTACCTTGTGGCGGACGCTCTGGTCAAAGATATCAAGGCCGAGGCTCCGGACTTTATCTGCTTGAACTTCGCCAACGGCGACATGGTGGGGCACACCGGGGTGTACGAGGCGATCGAAAAGGCGGTCAAGGCAGTGGACGAGTGCGCCAAGGAGGTCGTTACCGCTGCGCGTGAGGCGGGGTACACGATCCTGATCTGTGCCGACCACGGGAATGCGGACAACGCGGTCAATGCGGACGGCACGCCCAATACGGCCCACTCGCTGAACCCGGTGCCGCTGATCGTGGTTTCCGATACGATCAAGGAGGTGCATAACGGCGTGCTGGCCGACCTGGCGCCGACGGTGCTCAAGATCATGGGCCTCGACCAGCCGAAGGAGATGACGGGGAAACCGTTGGTATAGGTCGATTGCTTGTCTTGATGATGACTAAGGGGCGGAGGGAAATTATTCCCTTCGCCTTTTTTGCGGTTAGGTTGATTCATCCGGGACGGCCGTTGGCTATTCGATAGGCCTGCGG
>CAZAPI010000059.1:0-8899 GCA_964486945.1 uncultured Rikenella sp.
AATGGCGGGCGCTTCGGAATACTTTCTGGGCGGGGTCACTTCGTACAGCAACGAGGCGAAGGCTTCGATCCTGGGGGTCTCCACGGATGACATCGAAAAATACGGAGCGGTGAGCGAAACGGTGGCGCGGCAGATGGCGACAGGAGTTTTAGAGCGGTTCGGAGCGGATTACGGGGTTTCGACCACGGGTGTGGCGGGGCCGGGAGGGGGAACGGCGGAAAAACCGGTCGGAACGGTCTGGATGGCCATCGCGTGGCGCGGCGATGATGGCCGGGTGGAGACTTTTGCGCGGCTGATGAGGTTCAGCGAGCTGCGCGACCAGAATATCGAACGGGCGGCGACGCATGCACTGAACATGCTGCGCCTGCACCTGCTGGGGGGCTCGGACGCTTTCCAACAGACGGGGATGCTTTGATACCGCAGTGCAGGTCTTTACCTATCGAATAACCGACGACGGGATGAAACGGCTTTACATCGTCCGCCATGGGGCGGCGCAATCTTCATACGAGGCGGGCAGCGATTTTGCCCGGCGGCTCACCCCGCCGGGGCGCGAACGGGTGAGGCGTGTGGCCGAATGGCTACGGGCGCAGCCGGATATGGTGCCGCCGCAGCGGATCATTGCGAGTCTGGCACCGCGGGCACTGGAGACGGGGGAGATTTTTGCGGACGTTTTCGGTCTCTCCGGCGAAACTTTCTCCAAAGTCCGCGAGCTGTATAGCGGCGGCACGAACGAGTATCTGAATACGTTGGTCAAATCGTTGCCGGACGAAGTCTCCTGCACCATGATTGTGGGGCACAATCCGGCGGTGTCGGAACTGCTGGCCGCCCTGACGGGCGCCATGGCGGGCGACTATCTGATGCGGAAGGGGGATGCGGCCTGCGTAATTTTCGATGTGCCGGACACCGGCGCATGGGAGGAGATTTACGCCGTAGAGGGGAAACTTGAACGGTACGTGATCGCGGCATCGGTCTGACCCATCCCCCCCCAAGAAAACGACGCCCCGCGAAACATGCCGGCCCGCAGATCCAGGAACCGGTCATACCCGCGGAGCGCCGCACCCCATCTTGATACTTTATTATATAATTTCTTCTATGGGTTCATACCCGGGCGTTCGAAAAGATCAAATACCGTGCCATGGGTCTTCCGGTTACGGAAACCGAACCGAAGGGTACATATCGGCCCGGAAATCGGTATCTTTGCATTGCTACTAAACGGAGAAAAACGAAGATGACTACTTTCCTGATCTGTCTGGGACTGCTCATTGCCTCTTATTTCACCTACGCCCGTTATCTCGAACGCCAGTTCGGGATGAACCCTTCCGCCGCAGTGCCGTCCGAAACCCTGCGCGACGGGGTGGACTACCTGCCGCTTCCGGCGTGGAAAACTTTTTTGATCCAACTGCTCAATATCGCCGGGCTGGGGCCGATCTTCGGGGCGCTCCTGGGGGCCATGTACGGCCCGGTGGCGTTCCTTTGGATCACTTTCGGCTCCATCTTCATCGGCGCCTTGCAGGACTATGCCAGCGGCATGATCTCGCTCAAGGAGGGCGGCCTCAGCTTCCCGGAGATCGTAGGCAAATACATGGGAATGACCGTGCGGCAGGTGATGCGGGCCTTCACCCTGTTCCTGATGGTGCTGGTCGGGGCCGTGTTCATGGTCGGCCCAGCCGGGATACTCGAAGGGTTCACCGGCCTGACCCAGTCGGTGTGGATATGGATCATCCTCGCCTATTACATACTGGCCACCCTGCTGCCCATCGACAAGATCATCGGCAGGTTTTACCCCATCTTCGGCGCGGCGCTCTTCATCATGGCCTTCGGGATACTCGGCGTGCTGATATTCGGGCCGTATCGGATTCCCGACCTCAGCGCCGCCTCTTTCGGGAATTTCACTGCCAATCCGGCCGGGCTGCCCATCGTGCCGACCCTATTCATCACCATCGCGTGCGGCGCGGTGTCGGGATTCCACGCCACCCAGTCGCCCATGATGGCTCGGTGCCTGACCAATGAAAAGCAGGGACGGCCCGTATTTTTCGGCGCGATGATCTCGGAAGGGATCATCGCCCTGATCTGGGCCGCTATCGGGATGGCGTTCTGGGGCGGGGTGGAAGGATTGAGCGGCGCGCTGGCCGAACACGGCGGCAATGCCGCCTGGGCGGTGGACGTCATCACGCATACGACTATGGGCAAAGTCGGGGCATTCCTCGCGTTGCTGGGCGTGGTGGTCGCCCCGATCACCAGCGGCGACACGGCGTTCCGCTGCGCAAGGCTGATCGCCGCGGATTTCCTGCATGTGGAACAGAAGAGGCTCCGCAAGCGGCTCTATATCTCGATCCCGATTTTCCTGGTGGGTGTGGCGATCACCCTGATGCCGTTCGACGTGATCTGGAAATATTTCGCCTGGGCCAACCAGGTGCTGGCGGCGATCTGCCTCTGGACGGTGACGGTCTACCTGTCCGTGCGGCGGCAAAAATGGATCATCGCGTTCCTGCCCGCCGCATTCATGACTTTTATCGTTTCGTTCTATATCCTCATCGCGCCGGAAGGGCTTCATTTGCCCTATTATACTGGCCTTGCTGTCGGTTCCGCTGTCACTGCCGGGATCGTTTGCGCGATGGGAAGGTATGTGCGGTGCGCGTGGCGGGGGAAAGCGGTCTGCAAATAAAGTGCCTGTGTCCTTGTAAATTCTTTATACCGCCTTATTCGTACCGCCCCCGGGGCGGCACGCCGTTGCCACGGAGACTGACCTGCCGGAGTGCTTGCGGGCACTCCGGCAGGAAGTAACTACCCGAATTCGCCGCCTCCGGGAGGACTATCCCCTCACCTGCAATTTCCGGATCAGCATGCCGTAGTTGGTGATTGGCACCCCGTTTCTGACCGCTGCGTGAATGCGCGCCTGTATCGCCCGCCGCGTCGACACGCACCCCCCGCACTGCACTGCCAGCGCGTAATGGTCCGGCGACGTATATAGCTCCGCCGGGAGCGGGTCGCGCCCGCTGACGAACGTGAACTCCAGCGACCCGATACCGGTGTATTCCCGCAGCCAGCCCGGTATTTTCGTCCGGCCGATGTCGTCGCACGTCACCTGGTGCGAGCAGTTTTCGATCACCAGCACCCTGTCGCCCGGTTTCAACGCGTCCACCGCCTTCAGCCCCTTCCGGTAAACCGCCGCGTTCCCCTTTTGCTGCGCCAGCAGGACGCTGAACGACGTTATTTCCGTCTTCGGGCAGAGTTCCGTCACGGTCGCTGTCACTTCCCGGAACACCTGGCTGTCCGTCACCACCAGCCGGGGCCGGTGTATCCGTAAAGCCGCGGCAAGCTGCTCCGGTTGAACCGTTACCGCGATTGCTCCTATATCCAGCGCCGCCCGCAACGCCTGCACCTGCGGCAGGATCAGCCGTCCCGCCGGGGCTGCGCCGTCGATCGGACAGACCAGCAAGACCGTATCCCCCGCCGCAAGGGGATGCTCCCCGAAAAAGGGCGGCATCTCGTGCGACAGCTCCGGAATCGCCTGCCGGATACGTTCCAATATCTCGTCGGCGCACAAGCCGTCCCCCCGGTTCGCCAGAACCAGAGCCGGAATGTCATTGGCCCGCACCGTGTCCAGCAGTCCCCGCTCCGCCGCCGAAGGTTCGGCGCCGAGGAGCAGGATTACTGCCAGGTCGGCCTCCGTCAGCGTCTGCAAAGTCTTCTGCACCCGCAACCGCCCCAGCTCCGTGGCCGTGTCGTCGATCCCAGCGGTATCGATGAAGACCGCCGGCCCGTAGCCTGCGATCTCGAACGACCGCCGCACCGGGTCGGTCGTCGTCCCCGCCTGCGGCGAGACGATCACCGTCTGCTGTCCCGTCAGGCGGTTCAGCAGGCTGCTCTTCCCGGCGTTCGTCACGCCGTATATTCCGATGTGCGGAGTCTGTTCCCGTGGCATGGTTACAAAACGTTGTTAGGCATCATCCGGCGCAGATCCTCGACCGTCCGCCCCGCCCGCTGCGCGTAGTCCGACAGCTGTCGGTCGTCCACCACGCCGACATGGAAATAGTCGGCCGCCGGATGCGCGAAAACGATCCCCGACACCGCCGCCGTCGGCTCCATCATGAAATTCTCGGTCAGGTGCAGCGGAATCTCCGACTCCACGTCCAGCAGGTCGAAGATCAGCCGCTTCCCGGTATGATCCGGCGCCGACGGGTAACCCACGGCGATGCGCGAGCCATCCGAGCCTTCCGGAAATCCCCATAACTCGTCCCGGAGCAACGCCGAAACCTCCACTGCGAACGCCTCCGCCAGCCGGTCGCACAGGATGCGCGCCATGATATTCTCGTAGTCCGAATCGCCCTTGTACTCGCACGTCACGCCCAGCGCGAACGGCGCCACATGGTCCTGAGGCAGCCCTGCGCCCGGCCCCGGCGACACGAAATCCGCCAGACAAAGGTTCGTCTCCTCTTTCGGATTCTGCCCGCGCAGGCAGGCGAACCGCACTTCCGGCGCGCCGCAGCCGCACGGGCTGCCGTCGCCGTGGAAACAGCCCCGGATCAGGATATCATCCCCCTCACTCCGGGCCGGCACGATGCCGATCACGGCATCCGCCCGCACTTTTCCCGAATCAATCAGTTTCCGGAGCATCACTTGCGCGTCGTCGAACAGCCGCCGGGCCTCCCGGCCCTTGGTCGGATGGTCGAAGATCGCCGGGTAACGCCCCGCCAAGTCCCACTGGATAAAGAAGTAGGTCCAGTCGATCCGCTGGGCGATTTTCTCCAACGGGTAGTTCGTCAATACTTTTTTGCCGAGGTATTTGGGTCGGGTTACCGTCTTTTCGTCGAACACCAGTTTCAGCTTGTGTGCCCGCGCCTCGGCCAGCGGCCGCAGTTCGCGCGCGGCGCTCAATTCCGCATATTTGAGCCGGATAGCCTCCTGTTTTTCGCGGTATTGCCGGCGAAAACCGTACTCTTTCAGCACATTGTTCACCAGTTTGGCGCAGCTCGACGCGTCGGTCGAGTGGGCCACCAGTCCGCTGTACGACGGTGCGATCTTGACCGCCGTGTGCAGCTCCGAAGTGGTGGCCCCGCCCACGCAGATCGGAATATCCAGCCCCGCCCGTTCGAACTGCTCGGCCACGATGCGCATCTCCTCCAATGAGGGCGTAATCAACCCGGACAGCAACACTGCGTCCGCCTTTTCGGCTACCGCCGCCTCGATGATCTTCTCCGGCGGGGTCATCACCCCCAGGTCCACCATTCGGTATCCGTTGCAGGCCAGCACCACCGATACGATATTCTTGCCGATGTCGTGTACGTCGCCTTTGACTGTGGCGATCAACAGTTTGGCCCCTTGCTCGACCGTCTCGCCGCTCCCTATAAAAGGTTCCAGCACCGCCACCGCCTGTTTCATCACGCGGGCAGACTTCACCACCTGCGGCAGGAACATTTTTCCGCTGCCGAACAGGTCGCCCACCTGTCCCATCCCTACCATCAGCACTTTGTCGATCACCTCGATGGCGGAGCCGTATTTTTCGTAGGCTTCCATCGTGTCGGCTTCGATATGGGTCGTAATCCCCTTCACAAGCGCGTGGATCACCCGCTCGTCCACCGTGCCGTCGCGCCAGGCATCGTGTTTCACCGCCGCGTTTTGGCCCCGCGCTTCGGCTGAATGCGCCTCGGCATAGGCAGTCAGCCGCTCGGCGGCATCGGCCCGGCGGTTCAGCACCACGTCTTCGCACAGTTCCAAAAGTTCCGGGGCGATTTCGTCATAGATCTGCAACATCGACGGATTGACGATCCCCATATCCATCCCCGCCCGCGTGGCGTGGTAGAGGAATACCGAGTGCATCGCCTCGCGCACCGGGTTGTTGCCCCGGAACGAGAAAGAGAGGTTGCTCACCCCGCCGCTCACCTTGGCCCCCGGACAATTGCGCTTGATCCACGCCGTGGCTTCGATGAAAGCGCGCCCATAGTCGCTATGCTCGTCGATCCCCGTCGCCACGGCCAGCACGTTGGGGTCGAAAATAATATCCTCGGCGGGGAAACCGTCCGCGGTCAGCAGTTTATACGCCCGCTCCGCCACTTCGATCTTCCGTTCGTAGGAGTCCGCCTGTCCTTTTTCGTCGAACAGCATCACCACCGCCGCCGCGCCGAACGCCCGCACGGTGCGGGCATGGTCGAGGAACTTCTCTTCGCCCTCCTTGAGCGAGATGGAATTGACCACCGACTTGCCCTGCGTTACGCGCAGCCCGGCTTCGATCACCTTCCAGTCCGACGAGTCGATCATCACCGGCAGCCGGGCGATCTCCGGCTCCGAAGCCATCAGGTTCAGGAATTCGGTCATCGCCTGCGGCGCGTCGATCATCGGAGCGTCCATGCAGACGTCGATCACCTGTGCCCCGCCTTCGACCTGCTCCGCCGCCACGGCCAGCGCTTCCGCGAACTGCCGTTCCCGGATCAGCCGAGCAAACTTCGCCGAACCTGCCACATTGGTCCGCTCGCCGACGTTGACAAAATTGCTCTCCGGCGATACTTTCTGCACCTCAAGTCCCGCCAGTACAGTCGTTCCCCCGTTGTCCCGCGGTGCGCGATAGGCGCGCGGCTTATAGCTTTTGGCGATTTCCGCAATGGCGCGGATATGCTCCGGTGTGGTGCCGCAGCACCCGCCGACGATATTCAACAGGCCGCCTTTCAGATATTCCTCGATAATGGAAGCCATATGTTCGGCACTCTCGTCATAGCCCCCCATCACATTGGGCAAACCGGCGTTGGGATGCGCCGATACGGCCATTTTCGCCACCCGACCGATCCGCTCGATATAGGGCTGCAACTGCCGCGCACCGAAAGCGCAGTTCAGTCCCACGCTCAACGGATTCGCGTGCTCTACGGAAGCGTAAAAGGCCTCGACGGTCTGTCCCGACAGCACGCGCCCGCTGGCGTCTGTGATCGTGCCGCTGACCATCACCGGGATTGTCTGGTTCCGAAGTATCTCCCGCACGGCATAGAGGGCCGCTTTGCAGTTGAGCGTATCGAACACCGTTTCGATCAGGATCAGGTCGACACCCCCGTCGATAAGGCCCCGCACCTGTTCGGCGTATCCTTCCGCCAGCTCGTCGAACGTCACGTTGCGCAGGCCCGGATCGTTCACGTCCGGCGACATGGAGGCGCTCCGGTTGGTCGGCCCCACGGAGCCTGCCACGAAGCGCGGTTTCCCGTCCTGCGCCTCGTACCGGTCGGCCATGCCGCGCGCCAGGAGGGCGGCGGCACGGTTGATCTCGCAAGTGCGGTCTTGCAGCTCGTAGTCCCTGAGCGACACGGGATTGGCATTGAAAGTGTCGGTGGAGACAATATCGGCCCCGGCCTCGAAATAGGCCGCATGGATCTCCTCGATTACATCGGGCCGGGTCACGACCAGATAGTCATTGCAACCTGCGTGGCCGCCGTAGTCCGCCGCGGCCAGCTGACGGGCCTGAATCAAAGTTCCCAGTCCGCCGTCCAGCACCAGTATCCGCTCTTTTATTTCCGCGCCGATATTCCGTTCCATATGATATTTTAAAAATATTTTACAAAGATAACGCTCTTGACATTTACTGCGGTATTCCGTTCCGGCATTTTGGTTCGCTTTTTGCTTTCAAACTCATAAAAGCTTTCCGCGCATGTCGCGCAGACGGTTCTTGAATATACATTTTACATGATATAATTTTTATCGGTATGAATTACGGCATCAGCATCCTGTTTCGGGCGATTCCGCTGGCCATGGCGGCTTTCTGCTTCGGGCTGGGCGGTTTTATCTTTTTCGGAGGCGACGATCCCGCACGCCTGACCGCGGGGGCGGTAGTCTTTTTCCTCGGTTCGATCTGCATCGCGCTGTACACCACCGCCGCTACCATTATCCGGCAGTTGATCGGAACCTACCGCGCCCCCTTCACCTGGCTGTTGCCGGTGGTCGGCTATACGGTCGCTCTCTTTACGCTCGGTTTCGGCATCCGGACCTTCGCCGCGCACGCCGGCCAGCCGCCGCTGGTGGTCGGCGGCCATGTCGTCTGCGGCCTGGGATTAATCTCCGTCTGCGTGTCGACAGCCGCCACGTCGTCGATCAAATTCACCCTGATTCCGGAGAACTCCCGTAAAACGGACAACACCCCGCATCCGAACGCTTATTCGCGGACCATAGCCCTTTCGCTCGAAGGGGTGGCCATCCTGACATCGGTTGCGGCATGGGTGTGGGCCATCGTCCTGCTGGCCCGGGCCGGCGGCCATCCCGAATACCTGACGGCCGGTACGGTGATGGGCGGTATCGCCTGTATCTGCACCAGCCTGATCGCGCTGGTGGCGAGCATCACGCGCCAGACGCGCAACACTTACAACGGGTCGGACAAGAGCAACTGGTACCGGGTGGTACTGCTTTTGGGGACGGTGGCGCTGGTCTGGGGGCTGGTCATTATCCTGACGTTCCGCGGAAGTGCATTCGGGCCCATCGGGTTCATTATGGCGGGTCTGGGCTTGGTGTGTTACAGCATTTCGAGCAAAGTGACCCTGCTAGCCAAGGTGTGGCGGGGGAGGTTTCCGCTGGCGCGGCGCATCCCGCTGATCCCGGTGCTGACGGCCCTGGCATGCCTGATGACGGCGGCTTTCCTGTTCGAGGAGGCTTATCTGGATCCGTCGTTCTTTATCCCGGCGCGGGTGTTGGCCGGATTGGGAGCCGTCTGCTTCACCCTGTTCTCGATCGTGAGCATTCTCGAAAGCGGAACTTCGGGCGGCTCCGCCAAATAACGTCCGCTGACTATATCCGATCCGGAAAAATATATTTTTTCGCCGAAAGTTTGGAGGTTTCGAAATTTTACCTACCTTTGCACCGCAATCGCAAAACAACGGTGCCATAGCTCAGTTGGTAGAGCAAAGGACTGAAAATCCTTGTGTCCCTGGTT
>CAZAPI010000060.1:0-2393 GCA_964486945.1 uncultured Rikenella sp.
TCCCCCGCGGAATCCAACGGCCTGCCTTCCGGAATCGCTGCCGGACGGGCATCGATCTTTTTAAAGCCCGCCGGAGCAGAGTTCCCCACCGCAGATACCGGCGCTGCCGTTTTCCGCTGGTAACGCTGGAAAGCAGGCCGGGGATCGCCCGCCGCTTTCGCCCCGCCCGAAGCGTTCCACCGGTTCCGCAGCCCCGCATTCCCGTCATCGCCGAAGGCATGCGTTTCCGGCAAAGCCGGCATGTCGAGGTACTTCGGATCGATCTCCTTGATAAAGCGGCTCGCCTGCGACGGCACTACACTGCCCCACTTGAACCGCGACAGCGCGAAACTCAGCGTGGCCCGCTTCTCGGCCCGCGTCAGCGCCACATAGAAGAGCCGCCGCTCTTCCTCGATGTCCTCGGCCGACGAGCTTCCGTGCTGGCTCGGGAAGAGATTCTCCTCCAGCCCCACGATATAGGTATACTTGAATTCCAGCCCCTTGGAGGCATGGACGGTCAGCAGCGTCACCCGCGGAGTGTCGTCGTCCTTGCTGTTGTCCATGTCGGTCAGCAGGGCGATATTCTGCAACCACTGGTCCAGCGTCACCGGCCCGCGTACCACGCCCTCCTGCGGCGCATCGGCATCCGGCGCGACGGTTTCCGCACCTTGGCCCGAAGCCGCGGCCTCGTTCTGTTCGTCCACAAACACTTTCACCGAATTAATGAGCTCCTCGACGTTCTGCAACCGCGACTCGTCCTCGATCGACGGGCTGTCCTTGTAATGCGCCACCAGCCCTGACCGAGCCATCACCTCCATCGCCAGCTCGTAGGCGTCCATCTCTCCCGACTGCCGGAACAGGTCGGTGAAGTTCCTGACGAACGCCGTCAGGCTCTTGACCGCCCCGCCGCGGATGCCCAGCTCCTCCGGCCTATGGGTGAGCAGCACTTCCCACATCGAAACGCCCTTGGCCTGTCCGGCTGCGACGATCTTTCCCACCGAGGTTTCGCCGATCCCGCGGGCCGGGAAGTTGATGATCCGCTTGAGCGACTCGTCATCCTTGGGGTTGATCGCCAGCCGCAGGTAAGCGACAGCGTCCTTGATCTCGGCCCGCTGGTAGAACGACTGGCCGCCGTAGATCCGGTATGGAATATTGTTGCCCCGCAGGTACTCCTCGATCACGCGCGACTGGGCGTTGGTGCGGTAGAGCACCGCGAACTCGTCCGGCGAGGCCTGTTCGCCGTACAGGGTGGCGTGGATGTCCGCCGACACACGCTGCGCCTCCTCCTTGTCGCTGAGGGTGCAGATTACCTTGATCGGCTCTCCCTGTTCGTTTTCCGAGAAAAGATGCTTGGGCAGCTTGCGGCTGTTCTTTTCGATCACGCTGTTGGCCGCCTCGACGATGGTCCGGGTCGAGCGGTAGTTCTGCTCCAGTTTGAAGATCTTCGCCTCGGGGTAGTCCTGCTGGAAACGGAGGATGTTCTCGATCCGCGCACCGCGGAACGAGTAGATGCTTTGGGAGTCGTCGCCCACCACGCAGATATTCCGCCGGATGTCCGCCAGTTTCTTGACGATCAGGTATTGCGAATAGTTGGTGTCCTGGTACTCGTCCACCAATATGTACTGGAACCGGTCGCCGTATTTCTGCGCAATTTCCGGATGGTCGCGCAGCAGGATATTCATGTAGAGCAGCAGGTCGTCGAAGTCCATCGCCCCGTTCTGGCGGCACTGGCGCATATAGAGGGCATAGATCTCCGCCAGCCTCGGCCGTTTGGCCCGGGCGTCCTCGTCGGTCAGCGTTGCGTTGGCGGCATAGGCTTCGGGCAGCACCAGATTATTCTTGGCCAGCGAGATGCGCGAATAGATTTCATTCGGTTTGTACTGTTCATCGGGCAGTTCGAGCTGCCGCACGATGGCTTTGACGACATTCCGGCTGTCTGCGGTGTCGTAGATGGTGAAGGCTTCCGGAAAGCCCAGCAACTGGGCCTCGGCCCGCAGAATGCGGCTGAACAGGGAGTGGAAGGTTCCCATCCACAGCCCGCGCACGGCGTCGTAAGGCAGTATTTTGGTCACGCGGTCGCGCATCTCGCGCGCCGCTTTGTTGGTGAAGGTCAGGGCCATGATGTTGCGGGGCAAGATGCCCTGCTGCAACATGTGGGCGATGCGCATGGTCAGCACGCGGGTTTTGCCGGACCCGGCGCCGGCAATAATGAGCGACGGGCCGGCGTAATTCTCGACGGCGCTGCGCTGGGGCCCGTTAAGCCCTTTGAGGTAATCGGTCTGTGTATGGTCGATCTCCATGTATGACATTATTCGCCCGGTTTTTTACTACCCTACCGTACGGGACTGTCGCTTTCTGAAGAAAGCTCCGCAAAGACTTCCGAACGCATCCCTATGGGATGCTCTGGCCGTGTC
>CAZAPI010000060.1:2493-8793 GCA_964486945.1 uncultured Rikenella sp.
TGCAAATATAAAAAGATTACCAGACGATCGGTTCCTGTCCGGTCGAAACGAGGTATTCGTTGGCCTTGCTGAAGTGCTTGCAGCCGAAGAACCCCCGGAAGGCAGAGAGGGGCGACGGGTGCGGAGCGGTCAGGATGCAGTTTTCGGACGGGTTCACCACGGCGGCTTTCCGCTGGGCATAGGATCCCCACAGCATATAGACGACGTTTTTCTTCCGCTGTGCGACGGCCCGCACCACGGCGTCGGTAAAGGTTTCCCAGCCGCGGTTGGCGTGCGATGCGGGGCTGTGGGCCTGCACGGTGAGCACGGCGTTGAGCATCAGCACGCCCTGCTGGGCCCAGCGGTCGAGTTCTCCGGTCTGGGGGTATGGCGCGCCGGTATCGTCGTTCACCTCCTTGAGGATGTTTTGCAGCGAGGGGGGGAATTGCGTCCCGGCGGCGACGGAAAAGCACAGACCGTTGGCCTGCCCTTCGTTGTGATAGGGGTCTTGCCCGATGATGACGACTTTGAGCCGGTCGACGGGACAGCAGTTGAAGGCCCGGAAAATATGGACGGCGGGCGGATAGACCACGTGGGTCATGTACTGCTCGCGCACGAAAGCGGTCAGCTGGCTGAAATAGGGTTTCTCGAACTCGTCTGCGAGGAGTTCCTGCCACGTGGGCTCTATCTTGACGTTCGGCATGTGGTTTCGGTTTCGTTGGTTCGACGGAAAAGGAGACCGCACGGCTCCTCGGAAAGTTTAGCGTAGTTTGCGACATGATCTCCCGGTGTCAGCCCGGCTGGAGCGCCCGGCGGCACCAGCCGGGCTGTAACTGCCCTCTGTTCGGCCCGCCGCTCACGCGGGACCTTTTTTTCGGTCGCAGCCTGCGGAGTGTTTGCAACGAAGTTGCGGGCCTCCGCAAGCTGCGGCCCGACCGCTGCCGCGGGAAAGTAGGCTATGATTTTATTTGTCCCAGTGCGGGGAGGGGGGACGCGCGCCCTGCGGGCTCGCCCGGAGCCGGGACACCGCCGGCGCGGAGACTTACTCTTAGCCTTACGATTCTCGTAAAAATTCCGCAACAGCGGCTAGGCCGCGGAAACTCAATTTTAACCCTATGATTTTATTTGACCGCCGAATAGAAGCAGCGTTTGGGAGATTCCGCCTTGCCCTCCTTGACCAGGTTTTTGATCGCTTTATCGACTTCCGATTTCGGCAGCCCCGTAGCTTCGGCCACCTCGGCAGACTTCACCGGCACACCCTGCGCCTTGAGAAACGCCAATACTTTTTCCTCGTTCATGGTACGAAAATGTTTCAGCCCCTCCTTCCGGGATCCCTTTAGCAAGAAGAAAAGAAGTAAATCCCGACGACATCCGCCGAATCCCGCAAAGAGCGAATTATTATACTTATATTGAGCGTAAAATTAGAAAAAAAAGTAACTTTATCACAACTTTACGGTCAAAAGCCATAAAATAGAACCTTCGAAACCAAAGACTATGAATATGAGACCCCGTTCCCGCACTTTCCTTCTGCGCACCGCCCTGCTGCTGGCCACCGCCGTCACCGCCATCCGCCCCCTTAGCGCCCAGAAACCGGCCGCCGGCGAAACCGTCCCGGTGGACAGCAGCGTGCGCGTCGGCGTGCTGCCCAACGGCATCACCTACTACCTCAAACACAATGCCAAACCCGCCGACAGGGCCGACTTCCACATCTACTACAAAGTCGGAGCGATCCAAGAGGAAGATTCGCAGAACGGACTGGCCCACTTCCTCGAACACATGGCCTTCAACGGTTCGCAGCATTTCCCGGAGAACACGATGATCGACTGGCTCTCGAGCGTCGGCGTGCGTTTCGGCGAGAACCTCAACGCCGCCACGGGGCAGGAGCAGACCACCTACATGATCCTCAACGTGCCCCTCACCCGGCCGGGGATCGTCGATTCGGCGCTGCTGATCCTGCACGACTGGGCCGGCCATATCACCCTCGACACCGCCGACATCGACAAAGAGCGCGGCGTGATCATCGAAGAGTGGCGGCAGGGGAACAACGCCCAGCGCCGTATCTTCGAAAAACAGGCCCCGGTGCTCTTCAACAACTCGATTTACGCCCGGCGCAACGTGATCGGCACCCAGGAGGTGCTCAAAACCTTCAAATACCAGGAACTTCGCGACTTTTACCACCGCTGGTACCGGCCCGACATGCAGGCTTTCGTGATCGTCGGCGACTTCGACGTGGACAGCATGGAGCAAAAGCTGCGGAAGACCATGGCCGACATCGACGCACCCAAAGTGCGGACGCCGAAAACCGCAATCACCGTGGAGGACAACGAACGGCCGCTGGTCTCGGTGACCTCCGATCCGGAACTGACCGCCACCTCGGTCGAGGTGCTTTTCCGCGAAAAACCCCTTACCGAACGCTATGACGGGATGGAGCGGATCTGGCACGAATATGTCAATTCGCTGGCCGACCGGATGCTGAACGAACGGTTCAGCGAAATCTCCAGGAAAGAAGAGGCACCGTTCCTGGGGGCCGGGGGCGGCTACATCCCGGTCGTCAAGCCGTTCGACGCCTTCTTTGTGAGCGGCACCGCACGCGAGGGCGAAGCGCTCCGGACGCTGGAGGCACTCTACACCGAGATCTGCCGGATGCAGCGCAGCGGTTTCACGCAGTCGGAATTAGACCGGGCCAAGACGGAGATCATGCGCGGCACCGAAAGCTACTTCGAAAACCGCAACGACCGCAAGAACGGCGAATTCGCCCAAAAATACATGGACCATTTCGAGGACGGCACCCCTTACCTGACGCCGGAACAGGACCTGGCGATCACGCAGCGGATGCTGGACGCCATCACGCTGGCCGACGTGAATGCCGAAGCGGCGAAATGGGTGCACGACCGCAATAGCGCCATCCTTATTTCGCTGCCCGAAAAAGCGGGCGTGGCGATGCCGTCCGAAGCGGAGATCCTCGCCGTTACCGAAAAGGTGAAAACGTCCGAAATCGAAGCCTATAAAGACGACATGCAGGCCACGACCCTGATGGACGCTGCGGGGCTGGCAGGTTCGCCGGTAACCCGGACGGCAAAGGGGAAATACGGCTCCACGGTGCTGACCCTCAAGAACGGCGTGCGGGTGATCGTCAAGCCGACAGAGCTGAAAGCGGACGAGGTGCAGATGAACGCGTTCCGCAAGGGGGGCATGTCCACGGTCGAAAACACAACCGACCTGTACAACCTCAGCGTGCTGCCGGCCTATCTGGGAATGACCGGGGTGGGCGATTTCTCGCGCACAGAGCTGAATAAGCTGCTGACGGGCAAGATCGCGGGCGTCACGCCGAATATCGGCTTGCTGTCGGAAGGGTTCAACGGCAGCTGCTCGCCCAAGGACATCGAGACGCTGATGCAGCTCACCTACCTGTACTACACCGCCCCGCGCTTCGACCGCGGCGACTGGAACGTGCTGATGAACCAGTTCCGCTCGCTGCTGCCGAACATGGTGAAAAACCCGAACTACATCCTACAGGACAGTCTGTTGCAGACGGTTTACGGGCACAACCCGCGCATATTCATGCAGCTCAGTCGAAAAGTGCTCGACACGGTCTCTCTGGAGCGTACCGAACAGCTCTACCGGCAGTTCTTCTCGGATGCCAACGGCATGACTTTCGTCTTTGTGGGGAATATCTCTGTGGATTCGCTGCGTCCGCTGGCCGAGAAATACCTCGGATCGCTGCCCTCGAAAAAGGGAAAAGCACCGCAGTGGGGCGATTACCTCGCCCTGCCGCTGCCGGGCATCGTACAGAATAGGTACAAAACGCCGCTCCAGACTCCGAAAGTGACAGCCGTCGAGCTCTACACGGGCAAGCTGCCTTACACCCTGTCGAGCCAAATCAACCTGGAGGCGATCCGTTATATCCTCGAAATGCGGTACACCAAGTCGATCCGCGAGGAGAAGGGCGGGACTTACGGTGTCGGCGTGTCGATGACCTACCAGAAGGTGCCGCTGCCGCGGTTCGCTTTCCAGATATTCTTCGAAACGGACACGGCCAGGATCGACGAGCTGCTGCCGCTGGTAGCCCAGGAAATCGAAGCCCTGTCGGCGGGCGGCGCGACGGACGAGGAGCTGACCAAGACTAAGGAGTTCTTCCTGAAACGGTACCGCGACGGACTGATCCACAACGACACGTGGCTGAGCTACCTGACCAGCTGGTACCTGAACGACAACGACCGGTACGCGGACTACGAGGCGGCGGTGCAGGCCCTGACGCCGGAAACGATACGCGCCACGGCGGCGGAAGCGTTCGGACAGAACAATGTATGCACGGTGGTGCAGCTGCCGAAAGAGGCTGAAGAATAACCACCTGTCGGCGCTGGCCGGAGCCTGCGGTGCCGCCGGCGGCGGGTAAAACGGACACAACTATCAACCCCTCGCAACAACGGCCAGCCCGGAAAAAGCTCCGGTCCGAGAACCGCTCAAGTGGAATAATAGAATGACTAAGACAGAATTACTGGCCCCGGCAGGAAACGCAGAGATCGGCCGGGCAGCCATCGACGCCGGAGCCGACGCAGTATATATCGGCGCCGAACGGTTCGGCGCCCGCGAAGCGGCAGGAAACACCATGGACGACATCGCCCTTTTGGCGGAATACGCCCACGGGTTCGGGGCGCAGATCTACCTGACGATGAACACGCTGCTGTTCGAAAACGAGCTGGCGGCGGCCGAAAAGACGGCATGGGCGGCTTACGAAGCGGGAGTCGATGCGCTGATCGTGCAGGACATGGCTTTCACACAGATGGCATTGCCGCCGATGGCCCTACACGCCTCGACGCAGACATTCAACCTCACGCCCGAACGGGCCGCATTCCTCGCGGCGGCGGGTTTTTCACGCATTGTGCTGGAACGGGGAGCCTCACTGGCGCAAATCCGTGCTATCCGCGCGGCACTGCCGGAGCATATCGAACTGGAGGCCTTCGTGCACGGGGCGATCTGCGTCTCGTACAGCGGACAGTGTTACCTGGGCCATGCCCTGTGCGGGCGGGGCGGCAACCGGGGCGGCTGCGCCCAACCCTGCCGGGCGCAGTACAATCTGTACAACGAGCGGGGACAACTACTGGTGCGGGACAGGCACCTGCTGTCGATGCGCGACCTGAACCTGAGCGACCGCCTGGGAGAACTGATCGGGGCCGGAGTCTGCTCGCTGAAGATCGAGGGCCGGCTGAAAGAGGAGGGCTATGTGGTCAACAACACGGCCTACTACCATGAACGGCTAAATGCTTTGGGCGTGCCGCGCACCTCCGCCGGAACGGTGGCGTGCGATTTCACGCCGAACCCGTCGAAAAGCTTTTCGCGGGGTTTCACCACCTATTTCTGGGAGGGGAAACGGCGGGGCGTGCTGGCTCCGGAGGCGAAGTCGGTCGGTGAACCGATCGGTACGGTGTCCGGCTGCAACGGCCCGCTGCTGACGCTGAGACTACGGCCGGGGATCGTTATGAATAACGGGGACGGGATCTGTTTCCTGAGCCGGTCGGGAAAACTGGAGGGGTGCTCCGTAAACCGCGCGGAGAGGAACCGGCTGTTCCTGAACCGAACGGCAGACATACCGGTCGGGACGGAGATTTTCCGCAACCTGGACCGGTCGTTCAGGCCGTCGGCCACACGACATATCGCAGCCACGATCCGGTTCTCGCCGCCGCTTGTCACGGCGACAGACGAAACGGGGGTTTCGGCGACCATCATGCTGCCGGACAGCTATGACCCGGCCTCAAACCGGGAATTGGCGGAACGCAATATCCGCAACGCTTTCTCAAAAAGCGGCGGGACGATTTTCGAAGTAACGGAGGTTCGGGTACCTGATGTTTCGGCGGGTCCGTTGCCGTTTATTCCGGCGTCGGAGCTGAACGCACTGCGGCGGGAGGTGCTGGCGGAGTTGTTGAAAAACCGGTTGGCGGCTTACCGCCGACCGGCACCGTATGTGCGCCCGGAAACCATGCCTGTTATGCCGTCGGGAATCGAGCGTGATTTCCGGGCCAACGCGGCCAATTCGCTGGCGGAAAGGTTCTACCGCGAGGCGGGTGTCGAGCTGTCCGAGAAGGCTTTGGAGGTGCAGGACGATCCGGATTTTTCCGGAAGGGAGGTGATGCGCACGCCATACTGCATTCGTCGTGAGACGGGAACATGCCTGAAGGAGCATCCGGAACTCCGGGACGAACAGCTTTTTCTGGAAAACAACGGCGTCAGGCTGGAACTGGCGTTCCACTGCGCGGAGTGCGAAATGGGAATCATCTACCGGGGACGTGACTGATTCTCGTCCGGTTACCCTATGGTTAATTT
>CAZAPI010000061.1:0-8775 GCA_964486945.1 uncultured Rikenella sp.
CTCCCGAAAAAATTGTATCTTAGCGCAAATTAGCATTTTAACCGTTCGTTTAGTGGCAGCCCGGAAGCCCATCGGGCCCGCACGCTTGGCCGAGGTGCAACGAGAAAGCCTGAAAGTCAACCCGCAGTCAAAATGTAGTTAAAAAGCGGCACTCCCTACGGGGGTAGTGAATAAACGAACTTTAAAGATATAGTGAGTGTGAATAGTTTTTTCAAAACCTTTTTCGCGTGTCTGCTGGCCATCGTCGTCGGCGGTATCGCGTTCGTGATGCTGAGTTTCATAATGCTCGCCGCATTGATCAGCATGGTCGGATCCGTCGGGTCGGGCAGCGGCAAGGTCGCCGTGATGCAGCCCCATACCGTTTTGCGCATCGATCTGGCGCAGCCCTTCGTCGACAAAGCCAGCGGCAACGCCCTCGACCTGTTCGACTACAACGAATTCAGCTTCCGCGAGCAGATCACCCTTTACGAAGCCGTGACCCTGATCGGTAAAGCCGCCGAAGACCCCGATATCGACGGGATCTACCTCAACGTGCCCATGGCCATACCCTCGTCCGTCTCCACCCTGTACGAACTGCGGCAGGCCCTCGCCGAGTTCCGCGAGAGCGGGAAATTCGTCGTCTCCTACGCCGATGCCTACTCGCAGGGCGGCTACTACCTCGCTTCGGTGGGCGACAAAGTGTGCCTCAATCCCCGGGGCGGGATGGACTGGCAGGGGCTGGCCTCCAATGTCATGTTCTACAAAGGGTTGCTCGACAAACTCGGCGTCCATGCCGAACTGATCCGGCACGGGAAATTCAAAGGAGCCGGCGAACCATTTATCCTCAATCACTTGAGCGACGAAAACCGGTTGCAGATGGAATCCATGACCAGCTCCGTCTGGGACTACCTCGTCAGCGAGATCGCCGAGAGCCGGAAACTCGTGGCCGACAGCCTGCAGGCCTATGCGTCGCGGCTGGCCGTGGCTACTCCGGGCGATGCCGTGCGGCTGGGATTCGTGGACAGCCTCTATTACCGCGACCAGATGACCCGGGAACTGGCCCGGCTCTCCGGACAGGACTCCTCCGGCAAACCGCGTATCCTGCCGCTTACTTCGTACCGCTCGGCCGGCAAAGGCAGGCTGGAACGCACGACGATGGGGAACGCAATGTCGTCCAACGAGATCGCCCTGGTCTATGCCGACGGGGAGATCGTGGACACCGGGGACAAAAACAACCAGATCGTGGGGAATGCGCTGGCAGAGACCCTGTCGAAAGTACGCCAGGACGACGACGTGAAAGCCGTGGTGCTCCGGGTCAATAGCCCGGGCGGCAGCGCGCTGGCGGCGGATATTATCTGGCGGGAGGTTTACCTCACAGCCCGGGCGAAGCCGGTGATCGTGTCGATGGGGAACTATGCCGCGTCGGGCGGATACTATATCAGCTGCGGAGCCGGATATATCGTGACCGCGCCGACCACCCTGACGGGGTCGATCGGCGTGTTCGGCCTGTTGTTCAATGTCGAAGAGGGGGCGCGGGAACATTTGGGCCTGACCGCCGACGTGGTGCGGACCAACCGGAGCGCAGATATGGGCAGTCCATTCCGCCCGCTCACGACGGCAGAGCGCCTCTATATCCAGAACGAGGTGGACACCATCTATTCGCGGTTCGTGGGGTTGGTGGCGCAGGGGCGCAACCTGCCGGCAGACAGCGTGGATGCCATGGCGGGAGGGCGCGTGTGGACGGGTATGCAGGCGATGGAGAACGGACTGGCCGATTGTACGGGAACGCTGTGCGACGCGATACGGATCGCCACGGAGCATGCCGGACTGGAACCGGACGATTACGTCGTGCGACAATATCCGGCACCGGAAAGCTCGTCGTTCGCCTCGATACTGGGATCGCTGACCACCTCGGCGATGATGAAAGTCATGGGCGGCGGCAGCCTGCAAAGTCTTGGGGCTGAGGCAGCATGCGCGCGCAAAATGGTGATGGACCAGGGAATCAAGGCAGCTATGCCTTACCGGTTCGAAATACAATACTAAAGGATTCGGGAAATTGACACTGTTGGCTAAAATACTCGCCGCCCCGCTGGCATGGATATACGGGGGGATCATCGACATCCGGCACCGGCTGTTCGACTGGGGCGTGCTCAAGAGCCGCGAGTTCGACATCCCGATCATCTGCGTGGGCAATATCACCGTGGGCGGAACGGGCAAGACACCGCACACCGAACGACTGATCGAGCTGCTCGACGGGGAATTCAACGTGGCCGTGCTTTCGCGGGGCTACAAGCGCAAGACCAAAGGTTTCGTGCTGGCCACGGTGGGCAGTTCGTTCAAGAAGATCGGCGACGAGCCGAAACAGATCAAGCTCAAGTATCCGCATATTCCTGTCGCCGTGTGCGAAAAACGTGTAGAGGGGATCGAGAAGCTGCGCGCGGCCCATCCGGAGGTGAACCTCGTCATTCTGGACGACGCATTCCAGCACCGGTATGTCGAGCCGTGGGTCAATATCGTGCTGATGGACTACGGCTGCCCGGTGTACGAAGACCACCTGCTGCCGATGGGACGGCTCCGAGACCGGCGGGCGCAGCTGGCGCGGGCCCAGATCGTGATCGTCACGAAATGTCCGGAGGAACTTAAACCGTTGGATTACCGGATCGTAAGCAAGAACCTCGACCTCTATCCCTACCAGAGCCTCTATTTCACCCATTTCGTCTCGCAGGCCCCTGTGCCGCTCTATCCGGGATATGGACAGGATGCGACCCTGAAAGCGGGAACACCGGTGGTGGCGATGGCCGGGATCGCCAATCCGACCCGGTTTATCGAAGACCTCCGGAAAGATTACGACGTGGTGAAAACCTTTATCTTCGGCGACCACTATACGTTCAAGATGAAAGACATACACGCCATCGAAACGGCCCTGGCCGCTTTGCCGGCCGATACCGTGGTGGTGGTGACCGAGAAGGACGCCGTGCGGCTGATGAACAGCCGCAAAATCAGCGCCGACATCAAGCGGAGGCTCTACTACGTTTCCATCCGCGTGAAGTTCCTCGAAAACAAGGAATGCGATTTCCGCAGGCAACTGGACCAATATGTCAGAGAGAATCAAAAATACAACATGCTTCATCCGGAGTAGGCTCGACATTGCCGCCGAACGGTACTGGACGGATATGCCCGGCCCCACTGTCGAGGGCGGCAGGCTGCCGGCGCCGGAGGTGGGGATCGTGCTGGGCTCCGGACTGGGGGCGCTGGCCGAAGCGATCGAAGTGGTCGGGACGCTGGATTACAGCGAGATCCCCGACTTTCCGTGCTCGACCGTTGTCGGGCACCGGGGGCGCTTTATCTACGGCCGGTTAGGGGGAAAGTATGTGATCGCGATGGAAGGGCGGGTGCACTATTATGAGGGATATTCCATTCAGGACGTGGTGCTTCCCGTGCGGGCGATGTGCTGCCTGGGTATCGGGACGCTGATCGTTTCCAATGCGGCGGGGGGACTGTGCCCGCTTTTCGAAGTGGGAGATATCATGGCCATCGAAGACCATATCAACCTGATTCCGAATCCGCTGGTGGGAGCCAATGACCCGGAACTGGGCGTGCGGTTCCCGGATATGGGCGAACCGTACGACCGGAAACTCATCTCCCTGGCCCATGCCGTGGCTTCGGCACAGGGTACGACTTTGCGGCAGGGCATTTACGTGGGGTCTACCGGGCCGAGCTACGAGACGCCGGCAGAGGTGCGTTATTTCAGGGGGATCGGCGGCGACGCCATCGGGATGTCCACCACTCCGGAAGTGATCGTGGCGCGCCACCAGGGAGTGCGGGTGCTGGGATTTTCGCTGATTACCAATACCCTTACGGGAGAGCCAGCGCAGTTGTGCGGGGGAACCGAGCTGACGCACGCCGAAGTGATCGAGGCGGGCGACCGGGCAATGCCGGTGCTGTGCGCCCTGGTACGCGAAGTGGTCGAAAAGATGTAACACTCACAGAAAGGCACCAGTATGGAAGGGGTATATATACGCAAGATCGAGGTCAGGGGGTTGTGGAACGTCTGCGACCTGGTGTGGGAGCTGACCCCGGAGGTCAATATCCTCGCGGGCAGCAACGGGAGCGGGAAAAGTACCGTGTTGCGCTGCCTGAGCGACATGTTCACGCAGGGCACCATCTCGACGGAGCACCGGTGCCGGATGCAGTCCATCGCAGTGGAGTTCACGGACGGCACAGCGGTCAGTTCGGAACGGCCGTTCGACCCCTCCATATATAATGTGTCCGTCATCAGCACGTTCGATACCACGCTGCAGGAGAGCGAGGCGATCTGCAAGCTGTCGGACGGCACGGTGGCCACTTACCTGGACTGGGAGCTGTACCGATTGCAGAACCGATACCTCACCTATCAGCTGGAGGTGGGCAAGAGGGTGATCGCAGCGTTGCAGGCGGGGCTGAGCGCGGCGGAGATACAATCGCTGACGGTGCGGAAAACACAGTATTTCGACATTATCGACGCCCTGCTGGAATCCACCGGCAAACAGGTCGACCGCGAGAGCGACACGTTGCAGTTCAAGACCAAATACGGAGTGACGATCCGGCCTTACCAGCTTTCGTCGGGCGAAAAGCAGATCCTCATTATCCTGACCACGGTGTTGATACAGGGCGGGCGGAAGTCCATCATGATCATGGACGAGCCGGAGATATCGCTCCATTTCGACTGGCAGCGGCGGCTGATCGAGGATGTGCGGAGCCTGAACCCCCATTTGCAGCTTATACTGGCGACCCATTCGCCGGCGGTGGTGATGAACGGGTGGACCGACCGGGTGACCGAGATCAGCGACTTGGTGCGGCCGACGGGAAAGGGCGAGGGGCAGTAAGGGATTTGCTATATAACAAAGTGGGGCGCAAAATCTTTGCGCCCCACTTTTTATGAACGTCCGGCGGTGTAAATTACGCCTGCTGTCCTTCGAGCTGCTGCCAGATCAGTGCCGAAGCGCCCAGCACCGCCGCATTCTTCCCGTCGATGCCCGACGGCAGCAGCTTGACCTTGTTGCGGAAGTTCGAGAGCATGTGCATTTCCATGTACTTCTTGGTCGGCTCGAAAATATATTTGCCTGCCTTGGCCAGCCCCCCGAACAGGAAGATCGCCTCCGGAGAGGTAATGGTCACCGCATCCGCCAAGGCCTGCCCCAGGATCATCCCCGTGTATTCATACGCCTCGATCGCCAAACGGTCCCCGTTCAAAGCGGCCTTGGTGATCATCTCGGCCGTCAGCTCATTGAAGCTGTAGTTGCGGAACTCGCTGTCCTCGATATGGTCGGCCAGTAACTTGAACGCAGTCCGTTTGATCCCGGTAGCCGACACATAGGTTTCCAGGCACCCTTTCCTGCCGCAGCCGCAGACGCGCGCGCTCGCCGTCTTGTTGACGATCACGTGCCCCAGCTCTCCCGCAAAGCTGTCGTGGCCGTAGATCAGCTGCCCGTTGGCCACGAAGCCGCTTCCGAGCCCCGTCCCCAAGGTCACCACGATGAAATCCTTCATCCCCTTGGCCGCCCCGTAGACCATCTCGCCGACCGCCGCCGCGTTCGCGTCGTTCGTAATCAGCACCGGAATCGTCGGGTAGTAGCGTTTCATCTTTTCGACGAACGGGATGACCCCCTGCCAAATGAGATTGGCCGCATATTCGATCGTCCCGTTATAGTAATTGGCATTCGGCGCCCCGATGCCGATGCCGATGATCTCGTATTCGCCGTCGAGGTTCTTCACCAGGCTCTGGATGCCGATATAAAGCTCTTCGAGGTACTGGTCGAAGTCCGGATAATTCTTGGTGGGCACCACGCCCTCGCCGTACATGTTCCCCTCACGGTCCACCAGCCCGTAAACCGAGTTGGTTCCCCCGATGTCGATCCCTACTGCTAATTGCTTCATTTGCTATTGATTTATGTGATTGTTCATAACCCAAATATAAAGATTTTTTATAAAAGCCGCATCCCGGGGGCTATTTAAATTCTTTTTTCAGCAATTGCGTCGAGTTCTGGGCCTTTCGGTTCGCCTCGTCGAACTGCTTTTTCAGCAACGCGATGGATTCGTTCGGACGGGCCGCCGTGTCCGGGGTCTCTCCCGGATTTTCGGCCGACCTGTCCAACGGAAAGGATGGTCGGGACGGCGGGACGACCTGGGCCGAGCTGAAAGCCGGCTCCGCTTTCTTTGTGCCGCCCGGCGGGAAGCCCGATCGGAAAATTGTCGTATCTTCGTGGGACGATAAACCGCAGAAGAGAACGACCAGATGATGCAGACCGACGCCCTGCTCCGGCTCGTGGAAAGCGAGATCGGGCGGCTCCCCCTCGAAAATACCGAACCCCGCGGGCTCTATGCCCCGATCCGCTATATCCTCGAAGACGGAGGGAAGCGGATCAGGCCCTTGCTGTGCCTGATGGGGGCCGACCTCTATTCCGACGACCCGGAAGCGGCGCTCCCGGCGGCGGTGGCGGTGGAGGTGTTCCACAATTTCACCCTGCTGCACGACGATATTATGGACAAGGCCGAGCTGCGGCGCGGGCGGCCGACGGTGCACCTGAAATGGAACGAAAGCGGTGCGATACTGTCCGGTGACGCGATGCTGATTCTCGCCTATCAGATCCTGCACGCTGGGGCGGCCAGCTACGGGACTGAAAAGCTGACCGAATTGCTGGCCGTGTTCAACCGGGCGGCGATGGAGGTGTGTCAGGGACAGCAGTACGACATGGATTTCGAGGCCAGCGACCGTCCTGTCACGCGGGAGGAGTATATCGGGATGATCCGGCTCAAGACCTCGGTACTGCTGGCGGCGGCGCTGGAGATGGGGGCTGTCGTTGGCGGCGCTTCCGCAGCGGAGCGGAGGGCGGTGTATGAGTTCGGGGTCAATCTCGGGCTGGCGTTCCAGATACAGGACGACCTGCTGGACACGTACGGCGACGCACGGACATTCGGGAAGACCATAGGAGGGGATATTGCCGTGGGGAAGAAGACTTTTCTGCACATTACCGCTGTCGAACGAGCTACCGAAGCTCAACGTGCGGCGATCTTGGCTCCGGGGGATATTGCCGAAAAGCTGCCGCGGGTGCGGGATATTTACAATGAGTTGGGAGTGCGCGAGGCGGCGGAGCAGGCCATAGCGGAATATTTCGGGGAGGCGCTGGCGGCGCTGCGCAAGGCGCATCCCGATGCCGGGCGGCTGGCGGTGCTGGAAGGGTATGCTTATTCACTGATGAAACGAAACAAATAAAGACGATGTATAGAGAACTTTTTCACGACCCGCAGAACGCTTCGGAGAAGGTTTATGTGAACGGCGAGCTGCATCCGGACGTGCGCGTGGGGATGCGGCGGGTCAACCTGACCGACGGCGGGAGCGTAACGCTTTACGACACCACGGGGCCGTACACCGAGCCGGGCTACGAAGCCGATACGGCGCGCGGGGTGCCTAAATTGCGCGAAAAGTGGATCGCGGCGCGCGGCGAGCATCATACCCAGATGTGGTATGCCCGGCAGGGGATCATTACGCCGGAGATGGAATATGCGGCGATCCGCGAGAATGCGGGGATTGCGCCGGGAGAGAAGGGATATATCACGCCGGAACAGGTACGGCGCTCGATTGCGGAGGGGCGGGCGATCCTGCCGGCCAACCGGAAGCATCCGGAGACGGAACCGATGGTGATCGGCTCGGAATATCTGGTGAAGATCAACGCCAATATCGGGAACTCGGCGCTGGGGTCGTCGATTGCGGAGGAGGTCGAGAAAGCGCTCTGGGCGATCAAGTGGGGGGCGGACACGGTGATGGACCTCTCCACGGGCAAGAATATCCACCGGACGCGGGAGGCGATCCTGCGCAATGTGCCGGTGCCGATCGGCACCGTGCCGATGTACCAGGCTTTGGAGAAGGTCGGCGGGGTGGTCGAGGATATGACTTGGGAAGCGTACCGCGACACGCTGATCGAGCAGTGCGAACAGGGGGTGGACTACTTCACGGTCCACGCGGGCTTGCTCAGGGAGCATGTGCCGCTGGCCCGGAAACGGGTGACGGGGATCGTCTCGCGGGGAGGTTCCATTATGGCCAAATGGATGGCGCACCACGACCGGGAGAGTTTCCTCTATGAGCATTTCGACGAGATATGCGAAATTATGGCGCGTTACGATGTGGCGCTCTCTTTGGGCGACGGCCTGCGGCCGGGCAGCATAGCGGATGCGAACGATGCGGCGCAGTTCGGGGAGCTTAAGACGTTGGGCAAGCTGTGTGCGCGGGCGTGGGAACATGACGTGCAGGTGATTATCGAGGGGCCGGGCCATGTGCCGATGAACCTGATCCGCGAGAACATGGACAAGCAGGTCGAGTGGTGCCACGGGGCGCCGTTCTACACGCTGGGGCCGCTGGTGTCGGACATCGGGGCGGGCTACGACCATATCACCTCGGCGATCGGGGGGGCGATGATCGGCTGGTTCGGTACTGCGATGCTGTGCTATGTCACGACCAAGGAGCATCTTGCGTTGCCGAACCGGGATGATGTGCGTGAGGGGGTGGTGACCTACAAGCTGGCGGCGCACGCGGCTGACATTGCCAAGGGGCATCCGGCGGCGATTGCCCGCGACCTGGCGATGAGCCGTGCGCGGTACGATTTCCGTTGGCTGGACCAGTTCAACCTCTCGCTGGACCCGGAGCGTGCACGGCGGATGCACCGCGAGATGGTGAAGGAGAATGCGGATTTCTGTGCGATGTGCGGCCCGCATTTCTGCGCCATGCGCATCACGAAATCGATTAAGTAACCGTTCGATTAT
>CAZAPI010000062.1:0-8658 GCA_964486945.1 uncultured Rikenella sp.
CGGATTTTATCCGGAGCGAACATTTCCGACAGCCGCTGCACCACCTCCGGTGTATGCAGCCCCGGGATCAGCGTCGTGCGCAGCTCGCGTCCCACCTCCCCGTGCTCCCGCAGCAGCGCCAGCGTGACGAGTATCGCCTCCACATCCGCCGTCCTGGCTGTCGGCGTCACCCGGGCATAATCTTCCCTTGTGACAAAATGTTTCACATCCAACGCGACAAAATTAACCAATTTTTTCCGAAACAGCTCAGATAAAACTTCCGGATGCGTTCCATTGGTATCCAGTTTGACCCGTAAGCCCAGCGCCCGCACACGTTCCAGGAAATCCGGGAGGTCATTCTGGAGCGTCGGTTCGCCCCCCGTCACCACCACTCCGTCCAGCCACCCCCGCCGCGACGAGAGATAGGCCAAAACCGCCTCCTGCGGCACATCCGGTGTCGTGTCCAGCAACTCCGGCACCACCAGCGACGGGTTGTGGCAGTAGCCGCACCGGAAATTGCAGCCCTTGGTGAAGACCACCGCCGCGAGCTTCCCGTCCCAGTCGATCAGGCTCTGCTTCAAAAGACCCCCTATTCGCATGCCGCACAACGTTCAGGGACACCGTTCATCACGCTCCGGTCGAACAGCTTCCGCGCCGCGAACTCCTCCCGCTTGCCGTGGTTCCACTGGCTCACCGGACGCATATAGCCCACGATACGGCTGTAAACCTCCGACTTGGCCCCGCACTTCGGACAGGCGAAATGCTCGCCAGCCAGGTAACCGTGCGACGGGCAGACGCTGAACGAAGGCGACAGAGTGATGTACGGCAGCCGGAAATTGTCCGTCACCCGCCGCACCATCAGCTTGGCCGCCTCCGCCGTCATGGCCCCCTCGCCCGTGAAGACGTGGAACACCGTACCGCCCGTGTAGAGCGTTTGCAGCTCGTCCTGCATCTCCAGCGCCTCGAACAGGTCGTCCGTGAAATCCACCGGCAGGTGGGTCGAATTGGTGTAGTACGGCTCCGCCCCCTCCTTGAACTGCTTGTGGTTGGCCACGATGATGTCCGGATACTGCGCCGTGTCGATCTTGGCGAAACGGTAGGCCGTACTTTCGGCCGGGGTCGCTTCGAGGTTGTAGATGTTGCCCGTCTCGTCCTGGAACTCCGTCAGGATGTCGCGCATGAAATTCATCACCTTTTTCGAAAAAGCCATACCGTCCGCACTGGCCAGCGGCACGCCGAGGAAATTCAGGCAGCATTCGTTCATACCGTTGATACCGATGGTCGAGAAGTGGTTTTTCCAATAGCAGCCGAACCGGTCGCGAACGTGACGCAGGTAGAATTTCGAGTAGGGGTAGAGGCCCTTTTCGGTGTACTGCTCGATCACCTTGCGTTTGATCTCCAGACTCTGCTTCGACAGCTCCATCAGGTGTCTCAGGCGTTGGAAGAAGTTGTCTTCGGACGACGACTCGTAGCCCAGCCGCGGCAGGTTGATGGTCACCACGCCCACCGAGCCGGTCAGCGGATTGGCCGCGAAGAGGCCCCCGCCGCGTTTCATCAGCTCGCGCTTGTCGAGCCTCAGGCGGCAGCACATGCTCCGCACGTCGTCCGGCTTCATGTCGGAGTTGACGAAGTTCGAGAAGTACGGGATGCCATATTTGGCCGTCATCTCCCAGATACCCTCGTAGTCGGGGTTCGTCCAGTCGAAGTCGGGCGTTATATTGTAGGTCGGGATCGGGAACGAGAAGAGGCTTCCGGAAGCATCCCCCTGGCACATTACCTCGGCGAAAGCGCGGTTCAGGAGGGTGATCTCAGGCTGGAAACCGGCGTAGGTCTCGGTCAGCACCTTGCCGCCCCACACTACCGGCTCGTTTTTCAGGAAATCGGGCACCACGAGGTCCATCGTGATGTTGGTGAAAGGGGTCTGGAATCCCACGCGGGTCGGCACATTCAGGTTGAACAGGAACTCCTGCAAACATTGCTTTACCTGTTCGTAGTCGAGGTTGTCGTACCTGATATAAGGAGCGAGGAAGGTGTCGAAGTTGGCGAAGGCCTGCGCCCCGGCGGCTTCGCCCTGCATGGTGTAGAAGAAGTTGACCACCTGCCCCAGGGCAGTGCGGAAGTGTCTGGCGGGCGAGCTCTGCGCTTTGCCTTCGACGCCGCGGAAGCCGGTCAGCAGGAGGTCTTTCAAGTCCCAGCCCACGCAATAGACGCTCAGGAATCCGAGGTCGTGGATGTGCAGCGCCCCGCTTTTATGGGCTTCGGCAATGCTGTCGGGGTAGAGGCGGCTCAGCCAGTACTGGGCCGTGATCATGGTGGAGATATGCTGGTTCAGCCCTTGCAGGGAGTAGGCGGAGTTGGCGCTCTCCTTGATGCGCCAGTCGGCCATCGCGAGGTAGTCGTCGATCACGTCGAGGTTCGAGAGCAGCTCTTTGGAGCTGCGCAGTTGTTCGTGCTGTTTCCGATAAAGCAGATAGGCTTTCGCGAGGGCGAAGTAGCCGTGGTTGAACAGGGTTTGCTCGACGGTGTCCTGCACCTGTTCGACGGTGGGAATCCGGTCGCGGTGGTCGTCGGCGAGTTTGCGGACAACTTCGGCGGCGAGGCTGTGGGCGGCTTTGCGGTCGGGGGCTTCGACGGCGCGCATGGCTTTGAAGATGGCTTGTTCGATCTTTTCGGGTCGGAAAGTCACGACGGTGCCGTCGCGTTTGACGATCTGCGGGGGTGTGGTGCTGCCGTTCATCTTTTGAATGGTGTTAAAAGGTTTGCAATGGCAGCTTGCGGGGATGGATGTGAAACGTGCCCTGCGTTTTTCGCGGCAGGGCGACAGGTCTCCGGCTTTTCTCCCGAAAGCTACGGTCGTTGGTGTGGCGGCACGGCAGGTCTTCTGACTTGTTCCGGGGCGGTGCGGCCTTCCCGCGCGAAAAGTTTGCGCAGTGGCTGGGTGCTTTCAATTGAGATTGCACGCCCCTTTACGGTGGAACTTACAGCTACGGGGATAGTCCCTGATTCCCACAGGGTTCCCTTTTAATCCTACTGCCGGCGTTCGAAACCGGGGTCGGAACCGTTTACCGTCAACAAAGATGGATCTTTATTCGGTTACGGGCGGCAGGGGCGTCCGGAATTTTATTAACATTCTATCATCATCGCAATCCGGTGCGATTCTTGTCCGTGGCTTCAATCGTTCGGTTATTTTGCATTGTGCCGTGCGGGACTGTTCTTTGTTGACTTTCGGTCTTGTTCCTCGCGGCTCGGCAGTGTACACGCGAGCTTGCGCTGCACTCGCCGGCAGCGTCGGTTGAAAGAAAAAACCAAAGAGTTGCCGCAGCAGCCATCAACTGACGCTCCTTGCCGGAGCAGGAAGACGAAGAGCACCCCGGATTGAATGGCTGAGGTGCCAGGAGGAAGGCACAGCCAAACTTTTCGAGCAGCCTGCCGGAGAACTTAGTCTGCCGAAAGGCTCAACATTTTTGGGGATGCAAAAAGGCCGCTCGATGTAACAACGACATGAGCGGCCCCTTTTCCGTACCTCAAAAAGCTGAGGCTGTGGTAGATTTAGGATACGTAAGCACCCTCCAAAGTTCTTTACGGAGTTTTTCTTTCAAAAAATCGACAGTGCGGTGCGGGTAGTGATAATTAAACGTACGATTTCGGGATTACCCCGCCACGAAAAGGATCAGCAGCTGCGCCGTGAGGATGCGCAGGAACATCGTCAGCGGATAGACCGTCGCGTAGCCCACCGACGGCAGGTCGTTGCCAGCCACCGCGTTCGAATAGGCCAGCGCGGGCGGGTCGGTCATGCTCCCCGCCAGCAAGCCAGCCAGAGTAAAGTAGTTGATCTTGTAGAACAACCGCCCGATAGCTCCCACCAACAGCAGCGGCACCATCGTGATGATAACCCCATAGCCGATCCACTTGTATCCGCCGCCGTCCACGATCGTCTCCACGAAACCCTCGCCGGCTCCCAGCCCCACGCCCGCCAGGAACAGGGCGATACCGACCTCGCGCAGCATCAGATTGGCACTCATCGTCGTGTAGGTCACCACCTTATACTGCGGCCCGAAGCGGCTGATCAGGATCGAGACGATCAGCGGACCGCCCGCCAGCCCCAGCTTGAGCGGCTGCGGGATACCCGGCAGCATGATCGGGATACTTCCCAAGAGCACCCCCAGGAAGATCCCGATAAAGATCGGGATCAGATTCGGTTCGCGCAGCCTGCGCATCGAGTTCCCCAGCACCTTGGTAGCCTCCGACACGCCCGTTTCGGTGCCCACCACCGTCACCCGGTCGCCCATCTGGAGCTGCAGGTTTCGGTTGGCCACCAGGTCCACCCCGGCGCGGTTCACCCGCGTGATATTGATGCCGTACATGCTCCGCAGCCGCAGGTCGCCGAGGCGTTTCCCGTTCAGCTCCGGTTTGGTGATCATCACCCGGCGCGAGACGTACTGGCTGTCCAGTTTCTCCCACTCCGAGAAATCCATGTCGATCTTATGGCCGAGGAACGCCACCAGCGCCTCCTCGTCCTTATGGGCCGCGATCACGAAGAGCTTGTCCCCGAGATTCAGCATCGTATTGTTGCTGGCGATCTCCGTGCGCCCGTCCGACTGGTGGCACACACGGGAAATCACGAACGTGCGGTCGATCAGGCCCGAGATGTCCCCGACATTGCGCCCCGCGATCACCGGATTCTCCAGCACGATCGAAATACGCTGCGCCCCGCTGTCGTCCTGTTCGCCGGCGCCTACCGCCGCAGCCTCCTTATCCAGCCGGATACGGAAGAAAAAGCGCATGGCCATGATCGAGACGATGATCCCGATCACCCCCAGCGGATAGGCCACGGCATATCCGAGCGGAATGGACGGGTCATTGATGCCCGTCATATCGCTGTACGCCTGCTGTGCGGCCCCCAGCCCCGGCGTGTTGGTGACTGCCCCGGAGAGGATACCCACCATCGTAGTGATCGGTATTCCGGTCACCACGTGCAGGATATAGGCGACAGCCACGCCGAGGAAAACGACGGCCGTAGCCAGCATATTGAGGGTGAACCCCCCTTTTTTGAGCGACGAGAAGAAGCTGGGCCCCACCTGCAACCCGATCGAGTAGACGAAGAGGATCAGGCCGAACTCCTTGACGAAATGCAGGGTCGAAGGGTCGATCCGCATACCGAAATGACTCAGGGCGATGCCGACGAACAGGATCCAGGTAATGCCCAGCGAGATGCCGGCTACCTTGATCTTCCCCAGGGCAATCCCCACGGCAATCACCAGGGCGATCAGCAGGATCGAGTGAGCCACGCCGCCGCCGAAGAAAAGGTTGTTAATCCATTCCATAATATATTCCCAAAGAGTGAAAAAGGAGCGACAAAGGTACTCTTTTATTTAGTTTTTAAGAAATCTTAATATTATCTCTTCTTTTTGCACAAGGGATTCGCGGCGGCGTAAAAAAGATTCCGCCCCGGCCTGTTCCCGTTGGAACAGGCCGGGGCGGAGCACTGAGTGTAAAAAGACTATCTTCCGTTAGCGGAGGTATTTGTCATACCAGTTCACCTCGCGGCCCGTGCTGGTCCGGCCGTCTTTGAGCACCTTGCCCACTTTGAGTTTGATCCCGGCACTCACCGCACCGGTGAAGCCGTAGCCCCCTTCGACGAAGAAGCAGAAATTCCCTTTGCCCATCTCGACCCCCACCGGCGAAACCTGGTAAGCGAAGATCGCTTTGGTCGACTGGTCTACGTCCACCGAGACCCAGCGGTTGCCCAACCCCACGCCGACCCCGGCGCGCGTATAGACCGACAGCCAGTTGTTCCGCACCCAGTCGAGACGCAGGCTGGGAAGAATGGTGAACCAGTCGTCCTTCTGGCCGTTCCGGGTCGCATCCCGGAACTCCTGCCGCCCTTTGGCATGCGAATAGACGAACGGGACATTGAGCTCCAGCCACGGCGTGATCTCATAGTTGATCCCGATGCTGACAGGCCCGATGCTGCTGGTAATATGCCCCGCGGGCACATTGCTGGCGCCCGGCGAGTTGTTCTCCACGAAAGGGAACCGCTTGTTGGCGTAGCTGTCGTACGAAGTCACCGCGGAGTACCCGTAGCCGAACGTGACGGCGATACGGCTCCGGCGCACTTGCTGCGGCTGGACGTAAACTTTTTTACCCGTGGAGTCCGTCACGCGCGGCGTAAACGGCGTAATGGTGCGCCCCTGCCGGGCGTTAGCCCCGCCGACGGAAAGCATCGCCCCGGCCAGGGCGAACATTATCAGTCTGGATTTCATGATTATGCGGATCGTTTTTAAGTTAGTAGTCCGTCAACCGTAATTTCTCAAAGTTAGCGTTAAATTTGAAATTTCCTGCATATTTCGTAACATTGTCCATAGAATCGCCTATTTTTATGATCCGAATCGTCATCTCTGCTCTGCTTCTGTCGGCCTGCGCTTCGGCGGCGGCCCAGGACGCCGTATTGACCCTGGAAGGGTGTCGCGAGGCGGCCGTCGCCCGGTCGCCGCTCACGGTACGCCGCGGACTGGCGGGGCAAAAACGGCAGGCCAAAGACCGGGCGGCCTCCTCGGCCCTGATCCCGCAGCTGGAGATCAATGCACAGGGGAGTTACCAGAACGAGGTGCCCAAGTTTCCCGGCGACATGCCGCTGCCGATAGCCATCGACCTGCCCCGCGACCAGTACAAAGCCACGGTGGATCTCAACCAGGTCGTCTACGGGGGGAGCAGCGTCCGCAATACCCGGCGGGCGAACGCAGCGGCGGAACAGGTGGAAACGGCATCTCTGGAGGTTCAGCTCGACCGGCTGCGCGACCGGATCAACGCGATATACATCAACCTGTTACTGGCCGACCGGCAGCTGGAGGTCAACGCCCTGATGCGGCAGACGCTGGCGGCAGACAGGAAGGTCGTGGAGGCGCAGGTGGCGCACGGGACCGCCACAGGCGGAACGCTGGCCGGACTGACGGCCCGGATGCTGGAACTGGAACAGCAACGGGCGGAGTTGCAGGGTACGCGGGCCAAGCTGGCGGAGGCCTTGTCGGTGTTGACGGGAATGACGGTGACGGAAACGACAGTATTGCAGGTACCGGCAATCCCGTCGGGCATTCCGGGCCAGGAGGAGCCTTTGCTCCGGACGGAACTGGAGCTGTACGCCCGCCAGCGGGACCAGATCGACACGCAGAACCGGTTGCTGAACAGCAAGTCCAATCCGAAGCTGTCGTTGTTCGCCAGCGGCGGATACGGCCGGCCGGGATATAATTTCCTCGACCGCGATTTCGCGCCCATGGCCATCGGGGGGCTTCGTTTCAACATGCCGCTGACGGGCTGGGACGCCACGCAGAAAGAGAAACGGGCCAACCGCATCGCAAGTCAGGACATCGACCAGCAGCAGCGCGATTTCGAACGGAACGTTTCGATCGAAACGGCGCAGTACAGGACCGTTATCGGCAAATTGCAGGAGGTGACGGCGATGGACCCGCAGATCGTGGCGGCGCGGACGGCGGTCCGCGAAAGGGCCTTGGCGCAGCTCAAAGGGGGGATCATCACGGATTCGGAGTACCTGACGGAGTTCAACAACGAAGCGCAGGCGCGGATCAATGCACAGGTGAACGCCTTGCGACTGGTGCAGGCCTGGATCAACTACGACGCCGCACGGGGCATTTACAAATAGCATACTGTCAACCACAGGGATATATGAACAGAAGTTTTTCGATCGGGGCCGCGGCCTTGCTGGGGGCGTGGGGCATGATCTCCTGCACGCGGGGGCCGAAGCCGGATGCGTACGGCAATTTCGAGGCTGTGGAGGTCGTCGTTTCGGCGGACGGAAACGGCAAGTTACTGGAGCTCAACGTAGACGAAGGCTACAAGCTCCACCGGGGCGAGATCGTGGGCTGGGTGGACACCACGCAGTTGGTGTTGCAGCGCAACCAGCTCAGAGGGGAGATCGCTGTGCTTCGGGCGCAGCTGCCAGAAAAGGAGAAGCAGCTGGACGTGGTGCGCGAACAGCTGGCCAAGACCCAACACGAGCTGGCGCGGTACAAAGGGTTGGCGGAGGCGGACGCTTCGACTGCGCAGCAGGTGGACAACCTTTCGTATGATGCGGAGGTATTGCAGAAGCAACTGGATGCCGAGGAGTCGACTCTCGACATTCAGACGCGCACGCTGCTGGCGCGGATGGAACCGCTGCGGCAGCAGATCCTGCAGGTGCAGGATCGTATCGACAATGCGTATGTGGTGAACCCGGTGGCGGGAACGGTGCTGGCGAAGTATGCGGAGCAGCACGAACTGGCGGCGGTCGGCCAGCCGCTTTACAAGGTGGCGAATCTGGATACGCTGATCCTGAGGGCTTATATCGAGGAGCCGCAACTGACCGAGGTGCGGCTGGGGCAATCGGTACGGATATTGGTGGACAGCACGTATGCGGGCAATGCGATTTTCACGGGGCGCATCGGCTGGATTGCGGACAAGGCTGAGTTCACGCCGAAGGTGATCCAAACGAAAAATGAACGGGCTAACCTGGTCTATGCCCTCAAAATCTATGTGGCTAACCCGGGCCCGCTCAAAATCGGAATGCCGGCCGAAGTCTATTTCAATAATAATTAACCGTTCGTTTATTTTGCATTGTGCCGCCTGGTACTGTCCCTTTGTTGACCTTCGGTCTTCCTCCTCGCCGCTCGGCAGAGCGTGCAAGCC
>CAZAPI010000063.1:0-8499 GCA_964486945.1 uncultured Rikenella sp.
CCATCGGAATACCGAATGCTTGGGCATCCATAGCCGGGCCAGCGGTTGGTAAAGCGTGATAATTCCCACCATGGCGGCGAACGAGAGCTGGAATCCTATGTGGTAAACGTAGTAGGGATTCCACAGCAACATCAATAGGGCCGCGGCGCATAACGTGTTGAAACTGTTGGTGTAGCGTGACAATATCAAGCCTGCTTGCAGCAGGGAGAACATCAAAACGGCCCGGATGACGGAGGGGGACAATCCGGTGAGCACGGCATATCCGCACAGGGAGGCGATCACGAGGATTCCGAGGGCGATATAGCCTCGCCGGATCAATCGCATCCAGCCGAATAAGAGATTGAGGATCATAAAGATAATGCCGACATGCAGCCCTGAAACCGAGAGCAGGTGGGCGGTGCCGGTACGGGAATAGCTGTCCCGCAATTCCGGGTCGATGTCGGATTGGTTCCCGATCGCCAAAGCCTGCATAATATTACCGGCGTCGTCCGGATCGTCCGGATCGTCCGGTTTTTGGGCTGATAGTTTGTTTTTCAAATGGTTGCGAATCAATTCGATACGCGTTCGGAAAGTCGTGTCGCCGTCGATCCGGAATACTTGCCAGGCGAAGCAGCGGGCTGTGATCCCCCGTGTCCGGCGCATATAAAGGTCATAGCCGTTCGAGTCTGCGGCATAGATCCGGCCCCGGAAACGGAAGATGTCGCCGATTTGCAAGCTGGGATTCTGTGCCGAGGTGTCTGTATAGAACCGGACTTTCAGGTCGTGGAGAGGCACCCACTCGTTACTTATGGTGTCGGCATAGCAGAACAGGGTGGCTTCACTCCGGTTCCAGCGTCCTTTGGTTTGCGGGATGCTCTCCACGCGCCCCAGAAAAGTGAGCTTTTCGCCATGGTGGGCGCTGGCGGCTGACGGATCGATCCGGTGCATTGCCGTCAGGGTAACTCCCAGACAGAAGAACAAGACCCAAATGAATATTCGCCTCCATGATGATATCCGGTTGTAGAACAGATACTTGATACATATGGCAGCGAGCAGGAAGGCACTGAGGATCAGACAAGGCACCCGGTAATCCGCAGGCTGGTCCGGAATCGCGAAAGAGAGGATGCCCGCGATCAGGGCGATTACCGGTTCGAGCAACGGGGTGTTAGCCCGGGTGAAGCGTGCCATTCGGCTTCGTGGAATTAATTATTGGTCAGGTGGTTGCAATCCAGGCTCCGGTATTGTATGGCTTCGGCGATATGATCCACTCTTATCTCTTCACTCCCCGCCAGATCGGCAATCGTCCGCGCGATCTTCAATATCCGGTCGTACGCCCTTCCCGATAACCCCATCGTCGACATGGCGTGCTGTATCAGTTCGATGCTTTCGTCGTCGAGCCGGCAGTAGCGTTCCATCTGCTCCGGCGTAAGCATGGCGTTGCAGTGGGTAATCGCATACCCGTCTCTTTGCATCCGTTTGTTCTGCCTTTCCCTTGCCGCGATAACGCGCTCCTGGATCTGTGCGCTGGTCTCTCCTTCTCGCATCCGTCGGGTCATGCTTTCCACTGCCACAGGAATGACCTCGATCTGTATGTCGATCCGGTCCATCAGCGGGCCGGAGATTTTGTTCATATATTTCGACTGTGCCGCCGGCGTGCAGGTGCAGGTTTTTTCCGGATGGGTGCGGTAGCCGCACGGGCAGGGGTTCATCGCGGCGATCAGCATAAAATTGGCGGGATATTCCACGCTATACTTCGCCCGCGATATGGTGATCCGCTTTTCGTCGAGCGGCTGCCGCAGCACTTCCAGTGTCCGGCGGTTGAATTCCGGCAGCTCGTCGAGGAAGAGTATTCCATTGTGGGCCAGCGATATTTCGCCCGGTTGGGGCGGCACGCTTCCCCCGACCAAGGCCACTTCGGAGGTGATATGGTGTGGTGCCCGGAAAGGCCGGGCGGTAAGAAGTCCTCCCTGATCCGTGGCGGAGAGTTTGCCGGCAACCGAGTGTATCTTGGTGGTTTCCAGAGCCTCGGCCAGTGTCATGGGCGGCGTAATAGTGGGCATACGTTTGGCCAGCATGCTTTTTCCTGCCCCCGGAGGCCCGATCATCAGCACGTTGTGTCCTCCTGCCGCCGCAATTTCAAGTGCTCTTTTGACCTCTCCCTGTCCTTTGACGTCCCGGAAGTCGATGTCGAAATCTGCTACTTTGGAAAAATATTCTTCGCGTGTGTTGATCTTGGTCGGTTCCATCTCCGATTCGCCGTTCAGCAAGCCCACGACTTGCATCAGGTTGTCGGCTCCATAGACCTTGAGGTTTTGTACGACAGCTGCTTCCCGTGCATTCGCCGACGGCAGGACGATGCCTTCAAAACCTTCTTTCCATGCTTGAATGGCAATAGGCAGTGCCCCTTTGACCGGCAACAGGGTTCCGTCCAGCGAGAGTTCGCCGATCAGGATATATTTGCCCAGCATCGGTTCTGCCGCGACCTGCTTCGAAGCGGCCAGTATGCCGACGGCGATGGGCAGGTCGTAGTGTGATCCGACTTTCCGCATATCGGCCGGAGCCATATTCACCAAAATATTGAAGCCGGGCATGTGCAGCTTGTTGTTGGCGAATGCCGCGGTAATGCGCTGCTGGCTCTCCCGGACGGCGTTGTCGGGCAGGCCGACGACCAGGAACCGGATTCCCGGCGAGAGGTTGACCTCGACGGTGATGGTCCGGGCGTCTATCCCTTCCACGGTGCTGCTGTATGTCTTGACAAGCATGTTCGGTTTAAAGTTCGTTGACGGATTCGACGCCGCCGAGGGTCGATTTCTTGATATGGAGGGTCACTGGTTCGCCGACGAAGAAGATATTGGCTCCCGTCACAGCCCGCGCATCGAGCTGTTCGTTAACCCGGAGCTGGATTTCCGATTTTCCCGAAGCGGAGGCGTTCACATTGCCCGCCGACAGTTCGAGGCATTCGATGCGGCTCCCCAGTTTGGTCTGGTAGGTGGCGTATTCCGCCGTGCCGCTGACTTTGATGGAGTTGTCGCCGCTGGTATGGATGGTCAGGTCGTTGCATTCCGTAACCAGGTCCATTTTCCCGACCGAACTTTCCGCTTCCAGGTAGAGGCTCGCGCACAGGATCGGGTCTTTGGCGGTTACTTCGCCGCCCGAGATGACGATGCGGTTCAGCTCTTTGTAATAGAGCTTGATGTCGGCATAGGCCCGTTTGTTGACGAGGCCTTTCCGTGTGGTAACAGTCAGCGTGTTATCCTTGATCCGCCAGTTTATGCCTTTGGAGTCGATGTCCCAGAGCATGATCTGCATCCGGTTCTCTTCGGCGGGGATCAGCTCGATCTTGATCGGTCCGCTGGTATTCAATGCGGTGAACGGGGCCAAAGGTTCCGTTTCGATGATCTGTTGGGCATGGCTCCGGAGGGTGCCGAAAGTGAGGATACACAGGATGCTCAGAAGGAGAGGGGGGCGGCGTGTTTTCATAATATCCAAATTTACGGTTTTTCACGGGATTGGCAAAAGAAAACCCCGCTTTCATAGATAATGATGAAAGCGGGGTTGATAAAAATTCGAGGCGTAATTTAGTCGCCGAAACTGATCCCGGTTCCACGGGCAGCTTGTACGATGTCGCTGTCCGGAGTAACGTAGTTGCACTGGCCGATAGCTTCTTCGAACGGCACGGCGATGATGTCCGGATGGCGGTAAGATACCATGTGTCCGAACTTGCCTTCCAGCACGTATTCGAATGCTTTCACCCCGAACTGGGTAGCCAGCACGCGGTCGTAAGCGATCGGCACACCCCCGCGCTGGATGTGTCCCAGCACCGTTTCGCGGATGTCCGGCTCGAAGCCTGCGGCTTTCAGCTGACGGCTCAGGTCGTAGGCGATCCCCCCCAGCCGCACATTTTCGTATCCTACTTCGGTAGCGGCCGCTGCGTGGACCGTCCCGTCTTTGGGCAGCGCTCCTTCGGCTACGACGATGATCGCCGAACCGCGTCCTTTCGAGTTGTAGCGCTTTTTCAGTTTGTCGAGCACGACGTTGATGTCGTACGGGATCTCCGGAATCAGGCAGACATCGGCCCCCCCTGCAATAGCTGCGTGGAGTGCGATCCAACCGGTGTTGCGTCCCATCACTTCCAGGATGAAGGTACGGTTGTGCGATGCCGCGGTCGTAACCAGTTTATCCACAGCATCGGTAGCGATCTGCACGGCGGTCTGGAAACCGAAGGTGAAGTCGGTTGCCGAAAGGTCGTTGTCGATGGTCTTCGGCACCCCTACGATATCGAGACCCTGGCTCTGGAGCTGCTGCGAGATGCGCTGCGAGCCGTCCCCCCCGATGGAGATGACCGCTTCGACGCCCATGTACTGGAGCTTGCGGATCATTTCGTCCGAGCGGTCGACGTATTCCCACTGGCCGAGGTGTTTGTTATAGACGGGCCATGCGAAAGGGCCCCCTTTGTTGGTGGTTTCTATAATGGTACCGCCGCGATAGTGGATCCCGGCTACGGCCGCTTCGTCGAGAATTTTGACTTCGGTGGGTTCCCAAAGGATACCGTTATAGGCCTGGATACTCCCAAGCACTTCCCAGTCCCCCTCCTGCGCCGCGCGTTTGACCACGCCGCGGATTACTGCATTCAAGCCGGGGCAGTCACCGCCGCTCGTTGCAACTAAAACTCTTTTCATGTTTTAATAGGGTCTTTTTTACGTTTCAAAAACAACTACAAATGTAAACAAATTTTCGAACGAATCCAATCCGCTCGAGAATAAAGATAAGGTTAGTTCCAGCTTTCGTCGTCGGTGGAGGTGAACAGATTGTACACCGTTTGGGCATCATTGCGGTTCTGGCTGGCGACGATAAGCCTGTCGCCAGCTTCCAGCACGGTGGATCCTGTGACGATGATGTGGTCGTCGCCGCGCCGGAGCAGGGTGATCCGCGCCCCGTCCGGGAACGGCGCATCGGACACGGGACGCCCTACGTAGGTGTTCCCTTCGGCCACCTGGATCTCGATCAGGTTGGAGACTTCCGACGGGTCGATCTCCGGCTTCTGGCCGATCATCTTTTCTTCGGGTTCCGACACTTTCAGCCATTTGGCGAACAGGGGCAGGGTGGTTCCCTGCACCAGTATGGAGGTCAGGGAGATGAAGAAGACGATGTTGAAGATCATGCCGGCTTTGTCGGCTCCGGCGATCAGCGGATAGGTGGCGAACACGATCGGCACGGCGCCGCGCAGCCCCACCCACGATATGAAGGTCTTACTGCGCAGTGGCATCTTGAAGAATAGCAGCGAAAGGAAAACGCTGACCGGCCGCGCCACGAAGATCATAAAGGCGGACACCAGCAGTCCGACCCCGATCACCGGGACGATCTGGCTGGGGAAGACGAGCAGGCCGAGGGTCAGGAACAGGATGATCTGCATGAGCCAGGCGAAACCGTCGAAGAAGCTGAGGATGGCCGCGCGGTGAGGTATCTTGTGGTTGCCGAGCCAGAGGGCGGCGAGGTAAACGGCCAGGAAGCCGTTGCCGCCGATCTTGTCTGTGGCGGCGTAGGTGAAGTACATCAGGGCGATGACCATGACTCCGTAGAGGCCCATATATCCGAGTTTGACGTGCCGGGCGATCCAGACCATGGCGATCCCGAACAGGATCCCGGCGCCGCCGCCCACGATGATCTGTACGAAAAAGTTGATGACGGCTGCCGATACCGATTCGCCCGGGTTCATCACCAGCCCGAGGCAGACGATGGTCAGCAGGTAGGCCATGGGGTCGTTACTGCCGCTCTCGAATTCGAGGATCGGTCGCAGGTGGTATTTGAGCCGGAGGCTTTTGGAGCGCAGGATGGAGAAGACGGCCGCTGCGTCGGTCGAGGATACGATGGAGCCTAAGAGCAGCCCTTCGAACAGGGAAAAACCGGGTACGACCCAGTAGACGAAAAGGCCGGTCGTTATGGCGGTCAGCAGTACGCCTGCGGTCGAGAGGATGACGCCTTGCCACATGACGGGCTTCACGCTTTTCCATTCGGTGTCGAGACCGCCGGAGAAGAGGATGAAGTTCAGGGCGATCACGCCGATGAATTGGGCGATAGAGGGGTTGTCGAAGTTGATGCCGCCGATGCCGTCGGTTCCGGCGAGCATGCCTACCGCCAGGAACAATACCAAGGCGGGGATGCCGTATTTATAGGCTCGTTGGCCGGCCAATATGCTGACAAAGAGGAGAACCGAGCCGATCAGGATGATGTTTCCGGGGGTGATGTTCATGCGTCGTACGGAATGAGTTAATAAGTTCGCTAATTTAACAAAAATTACGCCAACTGCCTAAGCCGGATTCACATTTTCCGGACATAAGTCCGTATTGTCGATACGGCGATCAGGGCGACGGCCAGTGCGAAAAGCAGTATCAGCAGCTCTTCGCGTTCGATACGGCTGTCGGTCAGCACGTTGCTCAGCGGGTCGTGGTCGGTCTCTTTCCAGCGCGGCAGGCGGTTCATCGACCATTTGCCCATGATCGTTCCGTCGTGGAGCAGGATGGCCCCCCCGGTACGGTGCTGGATCATGGTGCGGAGCACCGTGTAGTCGCTGCCCAACGGTTCGATGCCGTTCTCGGCCAGTGTAACGGGCAGCGGGGTGGCGCTCAGCGCTACCGCCCGTCCGCCGTACCGGTGGATGTAGGCCGCCAAGGCGAATATCTCCGGCTCGTAGCGCGGGTCGTAGTCGTTCACCACGAAAAGCAGGGTGTAGCCTTTGCGTTCCAGGATCTCGGCCGAACGGTCGATATTCTCTTCGAACATCGGTACGGTCTTGATCTCCGGTACGGCGCTCTGGACGATGGTCCGGGTATCCACGTACTCCCAGCGTGCGGAGTCGTACCAAGTGGTATCTTCGATGCTGAAATCGTGCAGTTTGCCGGTTTGTTTGTCTTTGTAGATCAGCACGGTCTGCGTGTCGTTCCGGTGCACGGTCATGGCGTGGGGGATATTGACCCCGACTTTGAACGGCGTGGGATCTATGGGGGGCAAGTAATTGTAGCAATAGATGCTCAGCCCCAGGCTCACGGGAATCAGCACGGCATAGGTGATCGCCGTCCGCAGGGGCGACGGGTTGAGTTTGCGCTGGCTGTTCCGCGCTACGAACACAATGACTGCGAAGGGATAGAATATGAGGTTTTTGAAAAAGGTTTCCCAGTTGGTCAGGTGCACCAGGTCGCCGAAACAGCCGCAGTCGCTGACCGGGTTGGCGACGGCCAGCCACAGGGTCAGGAGGGTGAAGAAGGTCATCCCGATAAAGGCCAGCCATGCCGCCACGCGCCGCGATATGCCGCTCAAGAGCATAAAACCGACCATCAGCTCCAGCGACGGGAGCAGGATGGCGCCGATGTTGTCGAAGACTCGCAGGAAATCGAGTCCCATGGCGGAAAAGTACTCGCTCAGCTTGATGGAGAGGCCGAAGGGGTCGATGGCTTTCGAAGCTCCGGAAAGGATGAACAGGGCGGCCAGGTGGTACCGTGCTACGGTGACCAGCTTGCCGGAGAGGTGGTGTGCGGTTTTCGGGTGGCGTTCTTTAAAGGTGTCGAGAAATTTCATCGGCTATCTTGTTGAATATCGATTCGGGCTCGAGCATGGCTCCTGTCTCCGGATCTTCGCAGCCGATCACTCGGAAATCCGGGTCTTCCTGTGCACAGGAGAGGTAGACGTCGCGTACGTTCCGTTGCAGGGTCAGTGATGCCTCGTGGATGTCTTGTTTGCCGCCCAGGTAGTCGCGGTCGTTGCCGACGCGCTGTTCGGCCAGTTTCTTTTCCGTGAAGGCGAAAGGTACGTCGAGGAACAGAGACAGGTCGGGTTTCGGTATGTCGTTGTGCTTGTATTCGAGGTCTAAAATCCACTTCTTGAGCATAGTACGCTCGTCCGAAACGGAGAGTGGCGGAAGTTTCGCGCACTGGTAGGCGATATTGGAGTAGACGTATCTGTCCACAATCACCACCTTGCCGTCGGCCAGCCAGCCTCGGATCCTGGCGGCAGCTTCCTGTCGGTCGCCGGCATAGATCAGCGCCACCAGATAAGGATTGACCTGGTCCAGCGCCCCCAGCTCGCCTCGCAGGAAACGGGCGACGAGGTCGCCGTAAACCGGTGCATCGAAACGGGGAAAATGGAGGTATTCGACGTTTTTTCCGTATTTGGCTTCGAACATCCGGCGCATCAGGGCCACCTGGGTGGATTTGCCGGCTCCGTCGAGCCCTTCGATCACGATGAACATATATTAATCTTTCGGGTGGGTTGTTGTCTATGGGGTCTGTGGCTTTGTAAGTTTATTTGGCCGCGCGCCTGACGAAATCTTTGTCTCAACAAGCCAAGGCTTGTCGAAACGATTTCGCTGTTCAGGCCTGGCGCGCGGCGTTCTTCGCAAACAGTATGAAACTGCCCTGCGCGGGCGGCGTCCGGGTGACCCCGGCGGGACGGGCGATGCTGCGCATCGCATAGATCGTCTATCGCAGCATCTTCACAGCTTTCCCGACAGCCGCCACGGCGATGGCG
>CAZAPI010000064.1:0-8320 GCA_964486945.1 uncultured Rikenella sp.
GCCCTCGGGCCGGGCAGGCCGCGGGTGCCCCCGCCGGGCGGGCGATACTGCGTATCGCTGAATTTCTAACTAAACGAACGGTTTCATTCCAGGCATAAGCTTCTGAGGTCGTCCCAGAAGCACGGATACGACTTGGCCACCGCCTCCGCCCCCTCGATCACGACCGGCTGCGAAGCCCGCAACGCCGCCACCGCCGTCGCCATCGCAATACGGTGGTCATTGTGGCTGTCCAGCAACGCATCCCGCACAGTCAGCACACCGTCCCGCTCCTTCAGGCCGTGGATCGCCATCACATCCCGCTGCGACAGGTCGATCTCCACTCCCAGCTTCGCAAACTCCGCCGCAATGGCCGCCGCCCGGTCGCTCTCCTTGTGTGTCAGGCGCGTCGTTCCCCGCAAAACGGTACGGCCTTCGCAAAAAGCCGCCAAAGCCGCCAAAGCCGGAAACAAATCCGGGCAATCCGTCGCATCGAACTCGAAACCCCGCAGATTCTCCGAGCGCCGCACCGTCAGCACATGGCCGCAAAAATCCATCGAAACCCCTGCCCGCGTCAAAGCCTCGACAACGGCCCGGTCCGCCTGTAAGGAATTCGGGTTCAGATTATCCACTGCCACCCCCCGGCCGCCCGGCGCCGAAGCCACCGCCCCCGCCACCAGCAGGCACGACGCCCCGCTCCAGTCCCCCTCGATGTTATAGACCGCCGCCCGATACCGCTGCCCCCCCGGAACGGCGAACTCCGTGCAGTCTGCCCTATGCGACACTTTAATCCCAAACACCCTCAGCACCTCCAGCGTCATAGCCAGGTACGGCACACTCCTCGGATTCCGCACAACGATCCGCGTATCTTGCACCGACAGAGGGGCTGCCATCAGCAACCCCGTAACGAACTGCGAGCTCAGCGAGCCATCCACCTCGACAACGCCCCCCGTAAGCGGTCCGCAGACCGTCACCGGCAAAAAACCGCCCTCCGCACAAAAGACCTTCGCCCCCAAAGCGACGAGCGGCCCTTCCATAGAGGCAACGACAGGCCGTTTAAGGATAGAGCCGTGTCCGGTCACCGTAACCGGCTCCGGGCTTTGGGCCACAATGGGCGTAAAGAGCCGGGCCGACAAGCCGGACTCCCCGATATCCAGCCCCTCCGGCTTATGCTTCAGAAAGCCCCCCTGCACGTAATAGGTTCCCTTATTATCCCCGTACCGCACCTCAGCCCCCAGCCGCCGCACTGCCTCCAGCGCCGCCGAGGTGTCGTTGCACAGCTCCATGTTCCTCAGCTCGCTCCATCCCGCCGGATTGTCCGAGTCCGGGACCAGCAGAGCTGCCGCCAAAGCCCGCTGCGCATAACTTTTCGATGCCGGGGCAACGATCCGCCCCTGAACTGCCGATGGGAGTACAGTCTCTTTCATCCGATAAAGTTACTTTTTCGCCCGAATAAAATCCGCCACGGCCGCGGCCACCGCCGCGCCGTCCACCGCCGCCGAAATAATCCCCCCGGCATAGCCGGCCCCCTCGCCCGCCGGGAACAGCCCCGCCACCTGCGGGTGCATATAGTTTTCACGCCCCCGGGGAATCCGCACCGGCGATGAAGTCCGCGACTCGATCCCGATCACCTGCGCCTCGGCCGTCAGGAAACCCCGCATCTTTTTGTCGAACTCCTTGAAGCCCGCCCGCAGAGCCTGTGCGATGAACTTCGGCAGCCACTTGTCCATATCGCTGGCCACCACGCCCGGATGGTAGGATGTCGGCAACGTTTCGCCGCACTTGAAGCCTCCCACGAAAGAGTCGAGCCGCTGCGCCGGGGCCACCTGCGCCCCGCCGCCCTGCGCAAAGCCCATCTTTTCGAGCTGCTGCTGGAACCGCATCCCCGCCAACGGCCCGAAATGCGGCACCAGGTCTGCATAGTCCTCCGCCAGCACCTGGGTCACGATCCCCGCATTGGCGAAGACATTGTTGCGCCCCGACGGCGACATGCCGTTCACCACGCACTCTCCCACCTCCGTCAATGCCGGAACGATAAACCCGCCCGGGCACATGCAGAAGCTGTACACCCCCCGCGTCCCCGTTTTCCCGGACGGCACCTGTGCCACCAAAGAGTAGGATGCCGCCGACAGATACGGATCAACAGTCTTGTATTGAATCCGGTCGATCAGTTCCTGCCGGTGCTCGACCCTCACCCCCATAGCGAACGGTTTGGCCTCGACCAAAATTCCTTTCGCATGCAGAAGTTCGTAAATATCCCGCGCCGAATGGCCCGTGGCGAGTATCACCGCCTGCGCCGTTATACGCTCCCCGCTTTGGGTTTCGACGCCAATTAAGGCTCCGTTGTCCGGCGAGAGCAGGAAATCGGTGACGCGTGTACCGAACAGGATACGCCCCCCCGAACGCAAAATGGTCTCCCGCATCGCTGCTATCACCCGGGGCAGCTTATCCGTCCCTATATGGGGGTGCGCCTCGTAGAGGATCGACTCGTCCGCTCCGTGGAAATGCAGTATTTCCAGCGCTTTGCGGAAATTCCCGCGCTTTTTCGATCGTGTGTAGAGCTTCCCGTCCGAATAGGTTCCCGCCCCGCCCTCGCCGAACGCGTAGTTGGAATCGGGATTCACCCGCTCGTTCCGCTGGATGGCCGCAATATCGGCTTTCCGGGCCGAAACATCTTTCCCGCGTTCGAGCAATACGGGCTTATATCCTTGCTCGATCAGCTCCAGCGCCGCAAACAGCCCCGCCGGCCCCGCCCCGACGACAATCACCTCCTTGGATGCCGGAACGTTCGACACATCGCCCCACTCGAAATGCACCGGGTCGGGTTCCCCCTCCGCGTCGAGCCACAGCTCCACCGCCATATTGACCCGCACCCCGGGAATCCCCGAAGTGTGCCGCCGCGCATCGATCGACCGGCGCACCACCCGGCAAAAAGCCACGTCGGCGGGTGATTTAAGCCCGGCGGCGGCAATGGCGGCGGCGGTATAGGCTACGCTATCCGCCGAGTCTTTCGGGGTAAGCGTGATTTCGACTATCTTCGGCATTGTGTGTAGATTCTGTTATTTCTTACCCTTAGCCGCCCCGCGCCGGAATGCGCGTTTGGGAGCCGTTCCGTCTCCTGCGGCCTGCTGCTCGGCGATCAACGCCTTCAGTTCGTCCAACGTCAGGGAAGCTGCCTCCCGCTTGGCCAGCAACGTTTTCGGGATCTTGTAGTTCGCCCCGCCGTGGGCAATATACGGCCCCCACCGTCCGTTGAGCACCTGTATATCTTCCGCTTCGTATACCCGGATCACCCGGTTACGTTCCGCCTCGCGTTTCTCCTCGATCAATTCGATCGCACGTTCCAGCGTAATGGTGTAAGGGTCGTCCCCCTCGCGCACCTTGAGCGAGGTAAATTTACCGTCGTGCCGCACATACGGCCCGAAACGCCCCACGGCGGCCACCACCGTCTTCCCTTCGTAATCCCCCAGCGTCCTCGGCAGCTCGAACAAGGCCAGCGCCTCTTCCAGCGTGATCGTTGCCACCATCTGCCCCTTGAGCAGCGAGGCGTATTTCGGTTTCTCCCCTTCCGAGGGTTGCGCGGCAGAGGCCTGCGTTCCCTTGTGTGCCGCCGCAGGAGTATCCCCCAGCTGCACCATCGGCCCGAACTTCCCGACGCGGGCATAAACATTCTTCCCGGTCTTCGGATCGACCCCCAGCAGGCGTTCGCTCCGCACATACTCCGTCGCCCCCTCGGCATTGTCCACATGTTCGTGGAACGGCTCGTAGAATGCCGCCAGCATCCGCCGCCAGTCCAGATCCCCGTCGGCGATCTCGTCGAACTCTTTCTCCACCCTCGCCGTAAAGTTGTAGTCCAGGATTGCCGCGAAATGCTCGGCCAGGTAGTCGGTGACCAGCATGCCTATATCCGTCGGGAACAGTTTGTTCTTCTCGGCCCCCGTGATTTCGCTCTTTTCCGTCCGTTTGATGTTCCCTGCCTTCGATAGCGTAAGGATCGCATAGTCGCGTTTAATGCCGGGACGATCCTCCTTGACCACATATTCACGCTTGATCACCGTGGATATGGTCGGCGCATAGGTGGACGGCCGCCCGATCCCCAGCTCTTCGAGGTGCTTGACCAGGCTGGCTTCCGAGTATCTCGGCGGCCGCTGGGCGAACCGCTGCGTAGCGACGACCTGTCCCCGCATAACCGCCGCGCCTTCGACCAGCGCCGGCAATAATCCGTCGTCTTTGCCATCCGCTTTTGCTGCAGCGGTTTCGTCGTCGCGGGACTCCATATAGAGCCGCAGGAACCCGTCGAAAGTGACGACTTCGCCGGAAGCGGTGAATTTCTCCGCCCGGTTACTGATGGCGATCTGCGCCGCGGTTTTTTCCAGTTCGGCGTCTGCCATCTGGCTGGCCACCGTCCGTTTCCAAATCAGGTCGTAAAGACGCTTCTCCTGCGCCGTGCTTCCCGCCTCGCGCCGGTCGATATAGGTCGGCCGGATTGCCTCGTGCGCCTCCTGCGCTCCCTTGCTTTTGGTGGTGTACTGCCTCGTTTTGTGGTACTTGGCCCCGAACATGGACGTCACCGCCTCTTTGGCCGCCCCGATCGCCAGCAACGATAGGTGCACCGAGTCGGTACGCATATAGGTGATCATCCCCGCCTCATACAGGCGCTGCGCCACGCTCATGGTCTGGCTGACCGAAAAGCCCAGTTTCCGCGCCGCCTCCTGTTGCAAAGTGGAGGTGGTGAACGGCGCCGCCGGAGTCCGTTTCGCCGGCTTGGTCTCCACCGATCCGACGGTAAAAGCCGTTTCGGATGCGGAAATAGCAGTCAAAAAGGCATTCGCCTGCTCCTCGGTTTTGAACCGGGTATTCAGCTCGGCCTTGAAAGCAGCCCCTTCCGGCGTGGTAAACTCACCCACGACCCGGTAGTAATCCGAGCCTTCGAAGTTCATGATCTCCCGTTCGCGCTCCACGATCAGCCGCACGGTCACCGACTGCACACGCCCCGCCGACAGCGACGGCTTCACTTTTTTCCAGAGCAGCGGCGACAGCTCGAAACCCACCAACCTGTCCAGCACCCGCCTGGCCTGCTGCGCATTGACCAGGTTCTGATCCACCTGGCGGGGGTTCTCCACCGCGTGCAGGATCGCATTTTCGGTGATCTCGTGGAACACGATGCGCTTGGTCTTGGCGTCCGGCAGCTGCAAGGTCTCTTTCAGGTGCCAGGCGATAGCCTCTCCTTCGCGGTCTTCATCGGATGCGAGCCACACGGTCTGTGCCTCCTTGGAAAGTTTGCGCAATTCGCCAACCAACTTGGCCTTGTCCGGCGACACTTCGTACTCCGGCTCGAAACCTTTGGCGATATCGATACTGAGGCCCTTTTTCTTCAGATCGCGGATGTGGCCGAAGCTGGACTTGACGGTATATTTGTCGCCGAGTATCTTCTCGATGGTCTTGGCCTTGGCGGGCGATTCGACGATCACTAAATTTTCCTGCATATTCTCTGAAAAAGTAAAAACCTAAAGGGTACAGGCCTTTAGGTTATGTGTGGCGGCTCTTCGGCGAGCCTTATTTTATCATCGTATAGGTCAGCACCAGCCGGGGCGGGTAAGGCGAGTCCGTCCCGTATATCCAGCACCGCGCGAAATCGTTCCGGTAGCCGTACGCCGGCAGCAGCTGGGTCATAAACCTCGTCTCTTTGCCGGTAATCAGGCTCTGCACATAAGAAGTTATGTCGAACGCGTAGATCCCTTTCGATCGGTTGAGCGCGCCGCCCAGCGTGGAAGAATATCCGCTGCCGGTGATAGCGTCCAGTATGGGATTGTATTCCGAAAGGAACTGGTATTTGAGCATGTCGTAGTAGATCCCCAGCGAAGAGAAAGACCGGCCGTACTGCTCCACGCCCGAATCGACCATGGTCACCTGCAATTCCGCCCGGTGCAGGGCGATATGGGTATACCCCAGGTCGACCGCTTTCTGTTTGAGCCCGGCCAAAGCCTCCTCATCCACTTTCAATACCCCCATCAGGCCGGCCAGCCCCTGTACATAGATATATTTCGAGGGGTGTATGGTATCGCCGATCTCTGCCGTGGTCACCCCGCCTTTGGCCGGGTCGGCATAGGCATAATCGTGTTCGACGGTCGAGAAACTGATGTAATCGTAGGTGTAATCGCCGAAGAACCACATTTTCTGCTGCAACGTATCCGGCCCGTCCGGCCCGGTGTTGTGGTAGAATAGGAACATGGCGCTCTGCGACAGGTCGAGCTGGAGCATCTGCCCCTCTCCGGAGGTAGCCGGGTTCCGGAGCTTGAAGTACAGACCGGGAAATTTTCGATGGAACGCCGTATCGGCATAATATATATTCTCTTCGCCCTGCGTATTGTCGAGCAGGCGGTCGGCGAACTCCTTGGGCACTGTCCCCAAAGCATTGCCGATCCCCTTGTGTTGGAACGAGAAGAGCGGCGTCGTCCCGATATACGGGGTCATGTCGAAGTTGCTGAAATAGGCGCTGTCCTGACTGAACTGAATCCCCTCTTTCACCTCGTATACGTCTACGGTCACCGTTTGCGTCGTATCCCCCAGCGCCCCCGAGAACGAGATCGCATAACGCATGGAGTCGATCACCGGGTTCTCGCCGAAATAATGCGAATGCTGGAATCCGTTAGGCGAGAAGTTCGAGAATACGGCCACATCCGTCCGCCCTACGACCGGGTCGATATAAGAACCCATGAACGGCTGGTAAAAGCCCGATATATTGGTATCCAGCGAATCGCACGTCGCGACGTACGAGTAGACGGAGACCGTGGAGTCGATAGAGCTGCCCATCTGCTGCGACGGCGGAACCATTTCGTTCCCGAACGCGTCGTCGCGGTCGGTGCACGCTACGACAAAAGCTGCCGCCAGGAGGCCGGCGATTATTTTCCCCGCAAAAGAGAAGCGGGCTTTATTTTTCAAGCAGTTTGTCATAAAATTCGGCGTAAACGTCTTCGTAATTCTCTTTTCCGGCGAACGGCAGCACGGGTTTCCCCGACTTCTCGATAAATTCGAGCAACTCCGGACCGATCTGCGGCGACCCCATCACCACGGCATCGGCATATTGAACGGCGAATTTCATCAGGTTGGTATAATCCGGAACTTCCAGGCCGACCAAATCCTCTTTTTTGATCCCTTCCTGCACCAATTTGGCCGACAAATCCGCATTCAGCTCGCCGGGAAACGGATTGTCGTAAACGGAGACCACGATCTTCAGATCCCTGAATATCGGGTCGTTGTGGAATACCTTGCGCAGGTAGATCGGCACGATCGCCGTGAACCAGTCGTGGCAATGCACGATATTCGGCGCCCATCTGAGCTTTTTGACCGTTTCCAGCACCCCTCGTGCGAAAAAGATAGCGCGCTCTTCATTATCCTCAAAGTATTTGCCCTCGGCATCGACCCAAGTAGCCTTGCGTTTGAAGAAGTCGTCGTTGTCGATGAAATAGACCTGTACCCGGGCGCTCGGAATGGAAGCCACCTTGATGATGAGCTGATGATCGGTATCGTCGATAATCAGGTTCATCCCCGAAAGGCGGATCACTTCATGAAGTTGGTTGCGCCGTTCGTTGATGCATCCCCACCGCGGCATGAATATGCGAATCTCGGCTCCGCGTTCCTGCATCGCCTGGGGCAGGTAGCGGCATAGGGTCGAAATATCATTCTCAGGCAGGTAGGGCACCACCTCCTGGCAGACGTACAAGATCTTGGCGTTATTGTTCATCGGTCATTCTCCTTATCGGCGCCTTTTCCGGCTGTTTACAGCACAAGCACGTTTGCAAAGATACGCATTTTTCTGTTCTTCTTGTCGTTCGATTTATTTGTACGCCCCCATCCACTGTCGCTTTTCACCTCCGGTCTCCGCGCCAGCTGGCGGTCCGGTGCCGCTGGGCACTCGAACCGGGAGTATGCTTCGTCTAAGGCGGAGGCCCGCAATAAGGCGACGTATATCTCGGTCGGCAGAACGGCCAACGGCCGCGCAGGCTGCGACCCGAAAAATGGCATATAAAACCCTATGATTTAGTGCCATGCTCCCTATGTCAGCCCGGAGCCTCCCCCGGCGGTGGGCTGCAACCTAAAGGTCTTGCCCGCGCAGGCTCCGGGGTAGAGTGTAATCGTAAGGTTAATTGCAGGTAGGCCGGGCGCCCGGGAGTGTTTGCAATTAGGACGCTTGCGGCCTTATTGCAGGCCTCCCGTTAAGGCAATGCAAACTCTCGGCTGGAGTGCCGAGCGGCACCGTCCGGCCCAACCGCTGGCGCGGAAACTGAGCCATTAATCCTACGGTTGAAAATCAACGATACGCAGTATCGCATGATCATACACC
>CAZAPI010000065.1:0-8294 GCA_964486945.1 uncultured Rikenella sp.
GGTGTGAAACAAGCCGTAATGGGATTGAAAGCGAAGAATTGATTTTTGCCCGCCGCGTGTAGCAAAGCTTTGCGTCAACCCGCAGGCGGCTGCCCAGATAAAAAATCCCGCCGGCTCCGACCCGACGAATAAAACAGAAAAACCGATAAATTATGATTACGACAGAACAGATTAAAGAGCTTGTAAGGCGCCAGGATGCGCTGAGGAGGCATCTTTGACTTGGACGGGAAACGCGAAGAACTGAAACGGGAAGAGGCGCTGACCCTGGCGCCCGACTTCTGGGACGACACCGAAAAGGCGCAGGCGCAACTGAAAAAAGTGGCATCCATCAAGTCATGGGTCGTGGACTACGACGCCATCGCTACGGTTATGGACGAGCTGAACCTCGTGCCGGAGTTCATCAAAGAGGGGGCGGCGACCGAAGAAGACCTCGATATCGCCTATGACAAAGCCCTGAAACTGATCGAAGCGCTGGAGATGCGCAATATGCTCCGCAGCGAGGAGGACAAGATGGGAGCCATCATGGAGATCAACTCCGGCGCGGGGGGAACCGAGGCGCTGGACTGGGCTTCGATGCTGCTGCGCATGTACACCCGCTGGGGGGAGCGCAACGGCTATACCGTCAAGGTCCTGGACATCCAGGACGGGGACGAGGTGGGAGTCAAGTCGGCCATGATCGAGTTCGTGGGCGACTACGCCTACGGTTACCTCAAGAGCGAGAACGGCGTGCACCGCATGGTGCGGCTCTCGCCGTTCAACGCCAACAACAAGCGGCAGACCACCTTCGCGAGCGTCTTCGTGTCGCCGGCCGTGGACGACACCATCGAGATCGTCGTCAACCCGGGGGACATCAAATGGGACACCTACCGGAGCAGCGGGGCCGGGGGGCAGAATGTCAACAAGGTGGAGACAGGGGTGCGGCTCTACCACATACCGACCGGGATCGTGATCGAGAACACGGAGACGCGCTCGCAGATCATGAACAAGGAGAACGCGCTGCGCATCCTGCGGTCGAAGCTCTACCAGATCGAGATGGAAAAACGGCTGGCGGCGCAGGCCGAGCTGGAGGGCCAGAAGAAGAAGATCGAGTGGGGTTCGCAGATCCGCAGCTACGTGTTCGACGACCGGCGGGTGAAAGACCACCGGACGAACTTCCAGACCTCGGACGTGGACGGGGTGATGGACGGCGAGATCGATGATTTCATCAAAGCGTACCTGATGGAGTTCGGCGGCGAGGCGTAACGGCGTATTCCGCACAGACGCACAGAGGGGCGCAAGGAAACACCTTGCGCCCCTCCTGCTTTTGGCACGTCCGCCTCTATAATTCCAGCTTGTTGAGCCTGTCGTCCGCCGCCACCTTGTCGATGATCGCCTTGACCACCTCGTCCATCCGACTCCCCGGCGAATAGTCCGCCGGCGCCACGAAATTGACCCGGTGCTCCTCGACCAGCTGCCGCAGCGAGTGGCCCACTTCCCGGTCGGCCGGGTTGTAGACGGCGATCGAATGGCCCTGTTTCTCCTTGACCAGCCGCATGCACGGGATGTCCGTCGTCCCGTCGCCGATGTAGATCATGTGGGTGAACGGCACCGGCCGCTGCTCCTCCGGCTGGTAGCGGTTCACCGCCTTGGAGTCGTACACGCTGTCGATCCCCTTGCTGATCTTGAAGATGAACTGCGTCTTGTTGGTATAGTTGACCGCCACCCCCGGCCAGTAGGCCACCCCGTCCACCGAGTAGAGGAACGAGCTGGCGAATATCTTGCGGAAATGCCGGGCGATGGAGGTGCCCTCGATCATCTCCTTGAGGCCCGACGAGTTGATATAGTGCTCCACCCGGATCCCTTTCGACTGGGCATAGCGGTTGATGCGCGCGAACCAGGTCTCGACTCCGTCGAACAATTCGATTTTCCGGCCCGACTCCGCAAAGGCCTCCCGCCGTAAGGAAACCCCGCTGACCGTAGCCTGCCGGATCATTTCGTTCATGTAAGTCAGGATCGGGTCGGCGTCGTTCTCCTCTGCCATCCGGTTGCAGTTGTCCCAGAACTCCCGGTTTCCCTTGCCGATGGCGGGGATGAAGTCGTATTCCTGCATATTCCCCGGCGACAGCGTGCCGTCGAAGTCGTAGATCAGTGCGAGTACCATAGCTCGGTGAGATTTATACAAATATAGGGAATTACCGTGGATTTATCGCGCTCCGGGAGGAATGTCGGACACCTCCGGGGGCATCCGAAAACAAAAGCACTAAGGCCACAAAAGTAAAAACCGTTCCCCGCCCGAAGGCGAAGAACGGCCCATTATACAGCCTTGAAGCGGAGTTATGCCTGGATAAAGCCCTTGTCCAACAGGTATTGCGCGATCTGCACGGCATTGGTCGCCGCCCCCTTGCGCAGGTTGTCGGCCACCACCCACATATTCATCGCCTTCGGATTGGAAATATCCTTGCGCAGACGTCCCACGAATACCTCGTCGTGGTGCTGCGCCGTAACGGCCATCGGGTACTCCGAGCGTTCCGGACAGTCCACCACTTTGATCCCCGGCGTACGTTCCAGCAGACTGCGCACGTCGTCCATCGTGAACTCCTTGACTGTCTCCACGTTAATGGACTCGGAGTGTCCCCCCACCACCGGCACGCGGATAGCCGTGGGAGATACCAGAATCGAATCGTCGCCGAAGATCTTATGCGTTTCGTTGACCAGCTTCATCTCCTCCTTGGTGTATCCGTTGTCGGTGAAGGAGTCGCACTGCGGAATGCAGTTGCGGTCGATCACGTGCGGATAGATCATCGGGCCGTCCGTTACGCCGTTGCGTTCGTTCTCCATCTGGGTCACGGCGCGCATCCCCGTGCCGGTGATCGCCTGGTAGGTCGACACCACGATGCGGCGGATGCCGTAGGTGCGGTAGATCGGAGCCAGAGCCACCAGCATCTGGATGGTCGAACAGTTGGGGTTGGCGATGATGCGGTCGTCCTTAGTCAGCACATCGGCGTTGATCTCCGGGATGACAAGTTTCTTGGTCGGGTCCATGCGCCACGCCGAGCTGTTGTCCACCACATAGCACCCCGCCTCGGCGAATTTAGGCGCCCAGTCGAGCGAGGCCTGCCCCCCGGCCGAGAAAATGGCCAGTTCGGGTTTCATATCCAGTCCCGCCTGCGGGGTCACCACGGTCCACTCCTTGCCCCGGAAAGAGACTTTCTTGCCTGCGGAGCGCTCCGAGGCGATGGGGATCAGTTCCGTTACGGGAAAATTGCGCTCGGCGAGCACCGTCAACATGCGGCCGCCGACAAGTCCTGTCGCGCCGAATACTGCTACTTTCATATCTGTCGTTTGTCGTTCTGGTTATACGTTCCGGATTGTTTAGAAATTGCAAATGTACGCTTTTTCGGACCGTTTTGTATAAGCGGCCCGCGTTTTGTGGGATTCTTAACAAATTTCCGGCAGCCCGAATAAATGCGGGCCGGTTTTATGCCGCGCGGGGGAGGGGACAAGGCTTTTCGGCGGGCGAACGGGAAATAAACCCTGCGAATATCGGGCGTAAAAAATTATCTTTGTGGGAAATTGAAAAACTTAAGATGAAGATCGCCGTTATCGGGGCCGGGAACATGGGCGGTGCCATTATCCGCGGACTGGTGGCCAGCCGGCGGCTGGCGCCGGAAGACGTGACCGCCGTGGCCGTTCACGACAAGACTCTGAACGCCATGCGGGCCTTGGGCGTGCAGGCCACCGCCGATGCCGCGCAAGCCGTTGCGGATGCCGATATCGTGCTGCTGGCCGTCAAGCCGTGGCTGGTCGAAAGCGTTGCCGCACAGACGGCCCCGGCCGTCAGGGCCGATGCGCTGATCGGCTCCGTGGCGGCAGGGATCGGCTTCGAAACGCTGACCTCCCACTTCGGCGATAAGCCGCTGTTCCGTATTATGCCCAACACGGCGGTGACCGTGGGCGAAGGGATGACCTTCATCTCGTCCCGGAACGCATTGGCCGAGCAGGCGCAGGTGATGACCTCGCTGTTCGAGCCGCTGGGGATGGTGATGGAGGTGCCCGAAAAACAGTTCGAGGGGTGCATGGCGCTGGCCTCGTGCGGTATTGCGTACGCTTTGCGTTACGTGCGCGCAGCGATGGAGGGAGGTATCGAGCTGGGGATCCCGCCGCTGATGGCGCAGACCATCGTGGCGCAGACCATCAAGGGGGCGGCGGAGATCCTGCTGCGTACCGGCAACCACCCGGAAGCGGAGATCGACAAGGTCGCCACTCCCGGCGGAATTACGATCAAAGGACTGAACGCCATGGAGGCCAACGGTTTCACCCATGCGGTGATCGAAGGGCTGAAGGCGTCGAAATAACAGCATACATAGCATTATGTCGAAAGTTGCGCTTATCACCGGGATCACCGGTCAGGACGGGGCCTACCTGGCCGAGTTCCTGCTTAAAAAAGGGTACACCGTGCACGGGATCAAGCGGCGGGCCTCGTCGTTCAACACCGAGCGGATCGACCACCTGTACCAGGACCCGCATGCGGACGGGCAGCGGTTCGTGTTGCACTACGGCGACATGACCGACTCGCTGAATCTGACCAAGATCATTCAGGAGGTACGGCCGGACGAGATTTACAACCTGGCCGCCATGTCGCACGTCAAAGTGTCGTTCGACACGCCGGAATACACCGCCAATGCGGACGGGCTGGGGACTTTGCGGCTGCTGGAGGCGGTGCGGCTGCTGAGCCTGACCGAGAAGACGCGGATCTATCAGGCTTCGACCTCGGAGCTGTACGGATTGGTGCAACAGGTGCCGCAGAGCGAAAAGACGCCGTTCTATCCGCGGTCGCCGTATGCGTGCGCGAAGCTGTACGCATACTGGATCACGGTCAATTACCGGGAGGCGTACGGAATGCACGCCAGCAACGGTATCCTGTTCAACCACGAATCGCCGGTGCGGGGCGAAACGTTCGTGACGCGTAAAATTACGCGGGCGGCGGCACGCATCGCCCTGGGAATGCAGGAGCAGACCTACTTGGGCAACATGAGCGCCACGCGCGACTGGGGGCATGCCAAGGACTATGTGGAGGCCATGTGGCTCATCTTACAACAGCCGAAGCCGGACGATTATGTGATCGCCACGGGGATCACGACTTCGATCCGGGAGTTTCTGCGGATGGCGTTCGCGGAGCTGGGGGTAACGGTCGCTTTTTCCGGGACCGGAATGGACGAGGAGGGGATTATCTCTGCGGTCGATGCGGACGCTTTTGTGCGGATTGTGGGTGAAGAATACCTGCCCGCCATCGAAAAGCGGATCGGCAGCCGGGTGGTGAGCGTGGACCCGCGCTACTTCCGGCCCACGGAGGTCGAGGCGCTGATCGGGGACGCGACCAAGTCGCGCACGGTGCTGGGCTGGACGCCGAAGTACGATCTGCCGGCGCTGGTGGCTGAGATGGTGCGGAGCGACGTGAAGCTCTTCAAGCGCGACGCGTGGCTCAAGGCAGGCGGCTTCACGATCAACAGCTATTTCGAATAAATCCGCCCGGCGGGACAATACAGGAAATTTCGGCGACCTGCGCCTGCGAGAGACTTGTTCCGCGGACGCGTTGCGTCTTTTGCGAGGATTCGCATCACCTTGCCAAAGGGAGGCGCAGGCCACCGCTGACACGGGAACGAACTGAAAACGAACTAAACTTTTCAATCATGAAATACATTTTCACCACTCTCCTTGCGGCCACGGTGCTCGGCACCGCTGCCGCTCCCAAAACGAAAGACTCCAAGGCGACACCGAAGACGGATACAGCCTATCTCTTTACCGACATCAAGGTGGTGCCGGTCAGCCCGATCGACAACCAGAGCAGTTCGAGCACCTGTTGGAGTTTCGCGGGCACGGGGCTGCTGGAGAGCGAGATGCTGCGGCAGGGGAAAGACACGGTCGACCTGTCGGAAATGTGGATCGTGCGGCACACCTACCTGGACAAGGCGGTCAAGTATGTGCGGACACACGCGTCGAGCAGTTTTTCGCCGGGCGGGAACACGCACGACGTGATCACGATTCTGCGCAACCACGGGGCGGTGCCGCAGGAGGCTTACGAGGGGCTGCGGTACAGCAAGGACAGCGTGCACCGGCACGGGGAACTGGATGCGGTGCTGGGCAACTATATGGCGGCGGTGGTGAAGGCCCCGAACAAAACGCTGTCGCCGGTCTGGCAGGACGGTCTGAACGGTATTCTGGATGCCTATCTGGGCAAATGTCCGGAGAAATTCGTCTATAAGGGCAAGGAGTACACGCCGAAATCTTTCGCTGCGGCGATGGGGCTGAACCCGGACGATTTCGTGTCGTTCACCTCGTTTACACACCATCCGTTCTACACGCGGTTCGCGGTGGAGATCCCGGACAACTGGGCGTGGGAGACTTCGGCCAATGTGCCGCTGGATGACCTGATCGCGATCGTGGACAATGCGCTGGAGAACGGCTATGCGGTGAACTGGTCGGCGGACGTGAGCGAAAAGGGGTTCCGTTATAACGAAGGCTTCGCGATCGTGCCGGCAGACAGACCGGAGCAGGTGGCGGGCTCGGACATGGCGCACTGGACGGGGCTGACGAAGGAGCAGCTGGCCAAAATGTCGTCGAAAATCACGGGGCCGATGCCGGAAAAGGCGATCACGCAGGAGATGCGGCAGGAGGCATTCGACAATTACGAAACGACGGACGACCACGGGATGGTGATCGTGGGCACGGCGCAGGACCAGTGGGGCAACAAGTTCTACAAAGTGAAGAATTCCTGGGGCGAACGGGGCAGGTACAAGGGCTTTTTCTACGTCTCGGAGCCGTATGTGCGCTACAAGACGATCAATATCATGGTGAACCGGGCGGCAGTGCCGCAGGAGGTAGCGGACAAGTTCTCCAAACTATAAACCGCTCGTTTAGCCGTACTTGTTGCCGTGTGGTGCTGTTCTTTGTCGACTTCGCCGCCCGGCAGAACGTGCAAGCCCGCTTTACCCTCACCGGCAGCGTCGGTTGAAAGAAAGAACTTTCCGGAACTTTTGTCCGCAAAAGCGACAGTGCGGTGCGGGTGCGGACAAATAAAACGAACATTTATCAAAGTATATGCAGAGTGTCAAAGTGATCAAGATCGGCGGAAATGTCGTCGACAACCCGGAGAAATTGCAGCAGTTCCTGCGCGACTTTGCCAGCCTCGGAGGGCCGAAAGTGCTGGTACACGGCGGCGGGAAGGTGGCCACCGCCATATCCGAAAGCTTGGGAATCGAAGCGCGGATGATCGGCGGACGGCGCGTGACCGACGCTGAGACTTTGCGCATCGTCACCATGGTCTATGCGGGCTTGATAAACAAGAATATCGTCGCCGCATTGCAGGGCGAAGGTTGTAATGCGCTGGGGTTGTGCGGGGCCGACGGCGGCCTGATCCGGTCGAAGAGACGGGCGGTGACTGCCGAGGGGGTGGACTATGGTTTTGCGGGCGACCCGGTCGATTTCAACCTTGCTACCGCCACCGCGTTGATCGACGGGGGATTGGTGCCCATCGTGGCGCCGATCACCTATGACCGGGAGAACGGAACGTTGCTGAATACCAATGCCGATACCGTGGCGCAGGCTGTGGCTGTGGGGCTGGCGCAGAAATATCCGGTGGAGCTCGTCTATTGCTTTGAGAAACGGGGGGTGCTGCGGGACGTGGATGACGATAATTCGGTCATATCCAACATAGATCCGGCACTGTATGAACAACTTAAAGCCGACGGGATTGTGGCCGACGGGATGCTGCCGAAGCTCGAGAATGCTTTCAAGGCGATAGGTTCGGGCGTGGGAAGCGTGGTGATCTGCGCGGCGGAATGCCTCACCATGCCGGGCTACGGCGGGACGACCCTCAGCAAGTGATTATGGAGTTCCGCATTGTCCCGTTCGACGAAGTGACCTCGACCAATGATGTGGCGATGGCCTCGCCGGATCTGTATGGTCACGGCTCGATCCTGACTGCGCGTCGGCAGACCGCCGGGCGGGGGCAGCGGGGCAACCGCTGGTCGAGCAACCCCGGTGAGAATCTGATGTTTTCGCTGGTGTTGGAGCCGGAACATATCTTCGTGGAGCAGCAGTTCCGGGTCAGCGAGATGGCGGCGTTGGCCGCCAGCGATGCCGTGCGTGCCGTGACGGGAGGGGCGGTGGATTGCGTCGTGAAGTGGCCCAACGATCTTTATGTCGGGGATCGAAAGATCGGCGGGATACTGATCGAACACACGCTGCACAGCGAGTGGCTGAGCCGTTCGGTGGTGGGGATCGGGATCAATGTCCGGCAGCGGGAGTTCGACACG
>CAZAPI010000066.1:0-8237 GCA_964486945.1 uncultured Rikenella sp.
CGATCCGTTGGTATTGCCCATGCCTGGTGTCGTCGGATCTGTCGTTTGGTGGGGGATGCCGTTATTCCCACAGGTTTTTTGCATGGCCCGGTCGTTTGATGGATGTCGATATTCGCTTAATCTGGCTGCGGATCAAGTCTTTACGCAACTTTAGGAAGTCTGTGGCCGGTTTGTTGTTGCTATACGGTTCGCCGCGTAGCAGCAGGTCGTTGACGAACGACGAAGAGGTAATTCCCCATTTGTTGAGAAACTGTCGGCTCCCTTTGTTTTTGGTTACGCGTCCGGTCGATCGAGCTTCAAAGTGGTACACACGGCTGGCGTTGAGTCCTTTGAAGATGCGCACGCCGGCCATCCAGAGTTTGGCCGAAAAGTCGGGGTCGGAGTACATGCCGGGCGAAAATTCGATGCTGTATCCGCCGACCAGGTCCCACAGGTCGCGATGTACAACGTTCGGCGGCCAGGTCGATCCGAACCAGTCGTCGTGCGGGAAGTCCATGTAGTGCTCGAGCAGATCCTGTTCCCGGAACTCGGAGGTGTTTTGTCCGAAGTCGGCCGGTGCGATCACGCTCTTGCAGTAGAATGGTCGCGGCTGGAGCAGGGTGGAGGAGAGAAAAAACCGGTTGTGGCCGATGCGCTGTATCTCGTCCCACAGCACGTGATCCCAATTCGGAAGCACATACATGTCGTCGTTCATGAACAGGATGTAGTCGGTGCGTACCAGTGGACGAAGACCGTTCAATGCCCAGCAGACACCGATATTGTCTTCCGTGTGTCGATACTCGATACCGCTCTGCTTGATCCATTCCAGTGTTCCGTCCGAGCCGTCGTTGACGTGAACGATAATTTGGTGGGGATAGGTGGAGTTCTGGCGGATGCTGTGAATACACAGTTTTAGGTACTCCAGGTTGTTCCACGTAGGGATGAGGATCGAAAATTTGGGTTCTTCCATAGTTCAAAGGTAGTAAAATTCACTTTGTTTATTTATGTCGGAATGTCCATTTAATAATTAGAATAAAAATTAGTATAGAAGAACCCCAAAGCAGGAATTTGGCGTAAGCCAGGTCTGAGCGGGTGTTGATCAGCAGTACCGAGCCGATGAACAGCCCGACGAGGATAATGGCGTAGGCCATCCGGAAACCGACGTTCCTCACTGCCTTTTGCAGCATCTCGCTGTTCTCGAAGCGGATATTGTGGCGAATCTCCCCTTGTTTGAGCTTGTAGAGTATCTCGCTTATGTCGTTGGGCAGGTCCAGCGCGAGGTTGGCGTAGTTTTTCAGCGTCTGGTACAGTTCCCCGGCCAGTTTGCGCGGCGCGAAGCGGTGCGTGATCACCTCCTTGGCGTAGGGCGTGATCAGCGGAGTGAAAGGAATGTCCGGGTCCAGCTTTTCTGCCACTTTCTGGATAGTCGCCAATGATTTGACCAGCATGAAGATGCCGCTCGGTATCTGAAGCGAATGTTTAGTGATCAGGTTGATGCACTGTTGGATCATGCCGGCATAGTCCAGCTTCTCGATCGGCACATGGCTGTACTGCGTTGTCAGCTGTTGCAGGCTGAAAATGAGTTCGTCGCGCTTTTTGAAGAAGCGCACGTTGCACAGGGTGATCAACGCATCGGCGATCATCGTCGGGTCGCGTTTGACGAAGCCCAGCGAAATGTTGGCCAGGAAATCCATGTCCTTCGGCGTCAGTACGCCCACCATCCCGAAGTCGATGAATGCGATCACGTTGTCGGGCATGATGAAAAGGTTGCCCGCGTGGGGATCGGCGTGGAAAAAGCCGTGCCGCAGGATCATTGTCAGCAGGGCGTTGGCTCCGTTCAGTGCGATCTGCTGCGTGTCGAGTCCGTTGGCTTTCAGCGCCGTCGGGTCGTCCGGAGTGATCCCCGTGATTCGCTCCATCACCAGAAGTCGCCGGGAGGTGTAGTCGAGGTAGACTTTCGGTATGTAGACCGTCGGCTCGTTTTCGAACATCTGCCGGAAGCGGAGGATATTCGCTGCTTCGTTGTTGTAGTCCAGTTCGCGCAGGATGCTTTCGCCGAATTCGTCCACCACGCCGACAATATTGATCGCCGCCATCTCCGGATAGTTTTTGGCCAACTTGGCCGCCAGGAAACGCATCAGGTAGAGGTCGAGCTTGATCTTCTGTTCGATCTTGGGCCGCCGTATCTTGACGATCACCGGCGAGCCGTCCAGCAGCGTGGCACCGTAAACCTGTCCGATGGAGGCCGAGGCCATACAAGTTTCGTCGAAGGTGGCGAACACCTTTTCGATCGGCACGCCCAGTTCGTCCTCGATCAGGTTGCGCGCCAGCTGGTCGTCGAACGGCAGGGCGCAGGACTGCAATTTCTTCAGCTCCTTGCGGAAGCGCTCCGATACCACGTCGGGACGGTCGGCCAGTATCTGGCCGAACTTGATATAGGTGGGCCCCAGGTCTTCGATGGTCAGTCGCAGTCTCTCCTCGGTGGTGTAGACGGGCTTGGACTGCTGTATCCGCCGCTTGCGGATGCGCCGCCCCATCCAGGTGTGCGCGATCAGTTCGTCGAACCCCTGGTGGAGCAGGATCCCGGCGATCTCCAGCGCCCGGTTGATCTTCAGGTAACTGATGTATATATCGGTCAGTTTCATTTACCGGCTATCTTTTCGAGATTGTCGTTCAGTTCGTCGATCGCCTCGGTCAGGCGGTCGATTTTTTTCTCCAGTTCGGTCGTTTCGGCGACTGCGTTGCCGGTCAGCTGCTGAAAAAAGAGGTGCTGGTTCAGCATGTCGACCAATTGGTCGATCCCTCCGGCCACCTGTTCCGCGGTTTCGGGCGAGGTGCCTATTTTATCTTCGATCAGCGAGCTGACTTTGTCCACGAATTTCTCCCGGTCGCTGGCCGCGGCGGCGATGGCGGCGCGCAGCAGCAGGTTCATCGTACTGTTCATGGTTAACTTTCCGTTAAGATTTTACAAACTTATGCGTATTTCGATAATTATACGTTAAACTTGTGGTGATAAAATATAAGCCGGAAACGGGCGCGCATGCTTGCCGGATCGTGGCGCGGATTTGTTTGTGCAAATATCGGACAAAACTATGAACTACCGGGTGCTGATTGTGGATGACGAAGCCGACATCCTCGAATTTATCCGTTACAACCTGAAAAAGGAGGGCTACGAAGTCTTTACGGCGGTCGATGGCATGGAGGCCTTGAAAGTAGCGGCCGAGGTCTCGCCGCATTTGGTACTGCTCGACGTGATGATGCCGAATATGGACGGGATGGAGACCTGTCGCCGGCTGCGCAGGATGCCGCAGACCGAGGATGCCGTGATCGCGTTTCTCACGGCTCGTTCGGAGGATTATTCGCAGGTGGCCGGGTTCGATGCCGGGGCCGACGATTATATCGCCAAGCCGGTGCGCCCGAATGTGCTGGTGAGTCGCATACGTGCGCTGCTCAAACGAGTGGACAGCGGCGTTCCGGCTGTTCCGGAAACTCCTGCCGGGCCGGATAGCCGTTCGCTGATCATCGACCGGGAGCGGTATCTCGTGGTTAAAAACGGCGAGGAGATCGTACTGCCGCGTAAGATCTTCGAACTGCTGGCATTGCTCTATTCCAAGCCGCAGAAGGTCTTCCTTCGGGACGAGATATTCACGGCGGTGTGGGGCGATGACGTGGTGGTCGGGGAGCGTACTATCGACGTGCATATCCGCAAACTGCGCGAGAAGATCGGCGCCGACTATATCGTGACGGTCAAAGGGGTGGGATACAAGTACCGGGACACGCACGAAGCCTAAAACGGTATTTCTTTTGCTGAAGAAGATATCCGGACGGAAAAATCGCTAACTTAGCGTTATGGACCTATGGAGAGTCGTCATATATTCGCTGCTGGTATTCTATTTTCTGATGGTGATCGCCACGGTTTTCACCGTGCTTCACGAGCGGCGCGACCCGGTCAGGGCTTTGTCGTGGATAGCGGTCATCGTGCTGCTGCCTTTTATCGGCATCGGGCTTTTTGTCTTCTTCGGGCAGGACTATCGCAAGCAGAAAATTTTCAACCGCAAGGAGATCAAGGACCTCAAACAGTTCGAACACCTCAGTTACAAACAACTGCGGGAGATCGACAGCTTTGCCAACCCCGAAGTGGCTTCGAACCGGGAGATCATCACCCTGCTGCTGAACAACAATAAGTCCCTGCTGACCACCAACAACCGTTTGGAGGTGCTGAACGACGGCCGGCAGACCTTCTCCGCGCTGATCGACGCCCTGAAAAGGGCGGAATCTTTTATCCACCTGGAGTACTATATTTTCGAAAACGATGCCCTGGGAGGCGAGATCGCGGACATCCTGAAAGCCAAGGCCCGGGCCGGTGTCGAGGTGCGTTTCATATACGACGACGTGGGGAGCTGGAACCTCAAGCGGAGCTTTATCCGGTCGTTGCGCGAGGCAGGGGTGCAGGTGCACTGCTTCATGCCGGTCGTCTTTCCGTGGCTGACCAGCAAGATCAACTACCGGAACCATCGCAAGATCGTGGTGATCGATGGGAAAGTGGGGTTTACGGGCGGGCTGAATATCGCCGATCGCTACTTGCACGGAACCAGGCACGGCTCTTGGCGCGATACGCACCTCAAGATCGAGGGCACGGCAGTGCACATGCTCCAGCTGACGTTTCTGACGGACTGGTATTTCGCCACCGGAATCCAGTTGCGGGATAAGGAGAAATACCTGGCGCTGCATGACGATTGCCAGGGGGATACGGCGGTTCAGATCGTTACGTCGGGGCCTGACTCGGACTGGGCCACGATCATGCAGGCCTACTTTGCCGCGATCAACAAGGCGACGGACCATATCTATATCTCGACGCCGTATTTTATGCCGGGCGAGTCGTTGCTGACGGCGCTGAAAGTGGCTTCGTTGAGCGGAATCGACGTGCGGATCATGCTGCCTTCGCGCTCGGACAGCAAGATCGTCTACTGGGCTTCGCGCTCGTACGTCGCGGAGCTTCTCGAAGCCCGGATCAAAGTCTATCTCTACAACGAGGGGTTCTGCCACAGCAAAATCATGACCATCGACAACCATTTCAGCTCGATCGGTACGGCGAATATGGACAACCGGAGCTTCGAGGACAATTTCGAGGTGACGGCCATGATCTACGACCACGGAATCACGGACCAGATCGAACGGCGGTTCATAGAGGACCTGGAGGGGTGCACCAAGCTGACCCGGAAACGGTGGGCTACGCGCTCACGCACGGATATGTTCAAGGAGTCGGTGGCAAGGCTGTTCAGTCCGTTGCTCTAACCGAAAAATGGAGTATCTTTGTGACTTACTGTTAAAATACTTTCGGATGAAAAAAATTCTCCTCGCAGCGTGCATCATATTAGGCGGATTCTCCGGTGTTCGGGCACAATCTTTGTTCCAGTTCGGGATTAAGGGCGGCCTGCTGGTCAACAGCTCGGACCTGAAATACACCTTTTCGGGCAACCGGGACCGGTACGACAAAAGCAGCACCAAGCCGGGTTTCGAGCTCGGCTTCCAGGCGCGACTGCGCCTGCCGATGGGTTTCCTGCTCCAGCCGGAGATCGTGTACAGTCGCACGAGCGGCACCTTCCCGATCGACGGGACTAACGGCGGGGGCGGCCAATACGGCGACAAACTGAAGATCCGCTCCAACTGGATCGAAGTGCCTGTGCTGGTGGGGTGGAAATTTTCGATCGTGCGCCTGATGCTGGGGCCGTCGTTCCGTTTTCCGATGGATGAAGTGATGAATGCGGGGGCGAAAGAGGCCAAAGTGGCGCCGAGGCTCCAGAGCTTCGTGATGGGTTACCAGGCGGGCATTGGGATCGACCTGGGCCGGCTGACCGTCGATGCGCGGTACTGCGGCAACTTCACCAATATCACGGACAAAGGAGTTCTGGACATCTATACGCCCAACCTGAAGGTCAACGAGCGCAAGGTAGCTATTTCGATAGGCTATATGATTCTCAAGTAATATTATCTGCTTGAACTGAACTATGAGCGAAAAGATCATCGACCTCGGCGGAGTCATAGACCCGGTGGAATTCTACGGGCCGGCCAACGCCAACTTCAACTGCCTGACGGGGAAATTCCCGCAACTGAAGATCGTGGCGCGCGGAGGAACGATGAAACTTTTAGGTTCGGAAGAGCAAATCGCCCGTTTCGAGGATCGGTTCGCGCAGTTGATACGTTATTACCAACGCTACGGGCATATTTCGCCGCAGGTGCTGGACCAGATTTTCGACACGCCGCTCCATGCGCGGCCGGCTTCCGTCCCTGCGGGGGTGAACGGCGCGAGCGGGAAAGACGGCGACGGCTCGGTGGCCGACGATGTGATCGTTTACGGAAATAACGGGAATATCGTCCGGGCGCGAACAGCGAACCAGCGGAAACTGGTCGAGCTGTACGACAAGAACGACCTGCTGTTCGCCGTGGGGCCGGCGGGGAGCGGAAAAACCTATACCGCGATCGCGTTGGCGGTGCGGGCGCTGAAGAATAAAGAGGTGAAGCGCATAATCCTGACCCGTCCGGCGGTCGAGGCCGGAGAGAAGCTGGGGTTCCTGCCGGGGGATATGAAAGAGAAACTCGACCCGTATCTGCAACCGCTGTACGATGCGCTGAACGATATGATCCCGCCGAAGAAATTGCAGGACTACATGGCGGAAGGGATCGTGCAGATCGCGCCGCTGGCCTATATGCGCGGGCGGACGTTGGATAATGCGTTCGTCATTCTGGACGAGGCGCAGAATACGATCCTGTCGCAGATCAAGATGTTCCTTACGCGTATGGGACGGAATGCCAGGTTTATCGTAACGGGCGACGTGACGCAGGTCGACCTGCCGAACCGCATGGATTCGGGCCTGATGCCGGCGATCGAGATGCTGCGTAAGATCAAGGGGATTGCGGTGGTGGAGTTCGATCCAAAGGATATTGTACGGCACGAGCTGGTGGGGCGTATCGTGCAGGCGTTCGAGAAGCATTCAACTCACTGAAAATTCACATAAATTACATTCGAAAATCATGGCGAAAGCATTGGTAAAGACCGACATGCAATTCGACGGTCAGAAGTCTTTGTACGAAGGCAAGGTACGCGATGTCTACAACATCGACGACAAGTATCTGGTGATGGTGGTGACCGACCGCATCTCGGCCTTCGACGTGGTGTTGCCCAAAGGGATACCGTTCAAAGGGCAGGTGCTGAACCAGATCGCCGCCAAGGCGCTGGATGCCACGACGGATATTTGCCCCAACTGGAAGATCGCTTCGCCGGACCCGATGGTGACGGTGGGACACAAGTGCGAGCCGTTTGCCGTGGAGATGATTGTGCGCGGTTACCTGACAGGCAGTTCGTGGCGCGACTACAAGGCCGGGGCACGTCCGATCTGCGGCGTGCCGCTGCCGGACGGGATGCGTGAGCACCAGAAGTTCGAGAAGCCGATCATCACGCCGACTACCAAGGCGGAATTGGGGCTGCACGACGAGAATATCTCGAAAGAGGAGATCCTCAAACAGGGGTTGGTTTCCGCCGAGGATTATGCGGTGCTGGAAAAGTACGCCATGCAGCTGTTCGAGCGGGGAACCGAAATTGCGGCCAAGCACGGACTGATCCTGGTGGATACCAAATATGAATTCGGCAAAAAAGACGGCGAGATCTACCTGATCGACGAGGTGCACACGCCGGATAGTTCACGCTATTTCTACGCCGACGGCTATCAGGAGCGTTTCGACAAAGGCGAGCAGCAGCGGCAACTTTCCAAAGAGTTTGTGCGCGAATGGCTGATGGATCATAATTTTCAGGGGCGTAAGGGCGATGTGATGCCGGAGCTGACAGACGGGTTCGTGAACAGCGTAAGTGAGCGTTACATCGAGCTGTACGAACATATCACGGGCGAGAAGTTCGACCGGGGGGCGGATACGGCGACCGAGGCGGCGATTCAGGATCGCATCGAGAATAATGTGAAGAATATGCTGGCGCGGCTGAAATAGCTATTGCCGGTTATGATGCCAAAACGGCTTTCTAATTAAGGAGAGCCGTTTTTTTGTTTGCACAGAACCGCAGTCTACCGCTTGTTCAACGGTTTGTACTTCGTGGCGGCAGCCACATTCTTGTAGGCCGGGCGGATAATCCGTCGGCTTTCGAAATTCAGTTCCTCGATCCGGTGGGCCATCCAGCCCGCGATGCGCGACATGGCGAACAGCGGGGTATATACCTCACGCGGCAGCCCGATCATGTCGTACACGAAGCC
>CAZAPI010000067.1:0-6287 GCA_964486945.1 uncultured Rikenella sp.
TCCCGGGCTGCACGAAGAACTGCATCTCCATCTGCTCGAACTCGCGCATGCGGAAGATGAACTGCCGGGCGACGATCTCGTTGCGGAACGCTTTCCCGATCTGGGCGATCCCGAAGGGGATCTTCATGCGTCCGGTCTTCTGCACGTTGAGGAAGTTGACGAAGATACCCTGCGCCGTCTCCGGCCGCAGATAGACGACGCTCGCCCCCTCTGCCGTGGAACCCATCTGCGTCTGGAACATCAGGTTGAATTGCCGCACGTCGGTCCAGTTCCTGGTCCCGCTGATCGGGCAGGCGATCTCCAGCTCCTCGATCAGAGCTTTCACGCCGGGCAGGTCATTGGCATTCAGCACTTCGGTCATCTTTTCGTGCGCCGCATCGCGCTTGGCTTTGATCTCCAGCACGCGGGCGTTGGTGGTGACGAACTGCTCCCGGTCGAACGACTCCCCGAACCGCTTGGCGGCCTTGGACACCTCCTTTTCGATCTTCTCGTCCTGCTTGGCGATCCAGTCTTCGATCAGCACGTCGGCGCGGTAGCGCTTCTTGCTGTCTTTGTTGTCGATCAGCGGGTCGTTGAACGCGCCGACGTGACCGGATGCTTCCCAGGTTTTGGGGTGCATGAAGATGGCGGCGTCGATCCCCACGATATTGTCGTGGAGCTTGGTCATCGCGTCCCACCAGTAGCGCTTGATGTTGTTTTTGAGCTCGACGCCCAGCTGGCCGTAGTCGTAAACGGCCGAAAGCCCGTCGTAGATTTCGCTGGACGGGAAGATGAACCCGTACTCCTTGCTGTGTGCGATCAGTTTTTTGAATAGTTCTTCCTGTGTCATATTGTGGCGATGTTGATTGGCGAAATTAAGAAAAATATTCATTAATCGGGTTGATGTGTCGATTTGTGTCGTTCGGAGTTATAGACGGTGTGCCTGAAAACGGCATTAGACATCATTTTTCGTCCATAACGGGAAGGTGCAGAAACGAAATAGGTTGTGATATTCGAAAGGAGGTGTTGAATAGGGCAAAGAATAGCGACAAGCCCGAAGGCGGCAAATGTTGCGTCTGAAGTTTTCGTGTCCGGAATTTGGGGGCAGAGTTTCAGGGGTACGAAAAGGTCGTTTTATTTCGTTACTTTTGTGACCGAAATATGGGTCGGATCGTTGCAATAGATTATGGGCGAAAGCGTGTCGGGCTGGCGGTGACCGACCCGTTGCAGATTATTGCCACGGGGTTGGACACGGTGCCGGCGCACGAGGCGGTGGAGTATCTGCTGCGGTATGCGGCGCAGAACGAGGTGGAACTTTTCGTGGTGGGGCAGCCGAGGCAGATGAACGGCGAGCCGTCGGAGTCGCAGCAATACATTACGCCGTTCGTGAACCGGCTGCGCAAGGTGCTGCCGGATATTCCGGTGGTTTACCACGACGAGCGTTTCACGTCGGTGCTGGCCCACCGGGCGATCATCGAGGGGGGGGTGAAGAAGATGGAGCGGCGCACGAACAAGGGGCTGGTGGACAAGGTCAGCGCGGTGATTATCCTGCAGTCCTATATGGAGTCGGCGGGGCGGTAAAGTAGGGGGATAATTAAGCGATGGGTCGCAGCGCTTGCCTTTCGGGGGTGCAGTTTTCTCGGTTTGCGGAAAGGGACGGCCGCTCGGAAGGCAGAGGGGCGATTGCTGCGTAAACTAAAATTACAAACCTGCCGTTCGCTTAAAGGGCAGAAATGAAAATTACGCATGCGCGGAATCTGCGGAATTGCCGCCGACACCATGAAAATTAACCGTTCAGACTTAACAGATATTGATTATGATACTACCGATTTACATTTACGGTTCGCCGGTGTTGCGGGAGGTGGCCCGGGATATCGACGCGGCGAACTATCCGAATTTGAAAGAGTTGATCGCCGATATGTTCGAAACGATGGTCGAGGCCGACGGCGTGGGGTTGGCGGCGCCGCAGGTGGGGTTGCCGATCCGCCTTTTCTGTATCGACCTGACACCGGTGGCGGACGAGGTGCCCAAGGGGATGCCGCTCAAACAGGTCTTTATCAATGCCGAGATCTATGAGCGCGGCGGCGCGGAGGTGAAAATGGGCGAAGGGTGCCTGAGCCTGCCGGGGCTGAACGAAGATGTGGTGCGGCCTTCGAAGATCCGGATACGTTACCTGGACGAGAACCTGAACGAGCGGGACGAGGAGTTCGACGGCTATCCGGCACGGGTGATCCAGCACGAGTACGACCATACCGACGGGATCGTCTTTGCCGACCGGGTGGCACCTTTGCGCAGGAACCTGATCAAATCGAAATTGCTGGCCTTCACCAAAGGCAGATACCGGGCTTCGTACCGGTGTAAACTGGCGAAGTAGTTCTTACGGGAATCGACAACGGGCGCAGCGGACATTCGTGTCCGCTGCGCCCGTTTATATTGTAAATGGGCCGGAGCCTGCGAATGTTTGCAACGCAGTTGCGAACCTCCGTACGGCTCGTTTTATGCGCGTGTCCGGAATAGCATTCCGTCTTCTCGTCGCTCCCGTACGCAGCGGACGGAGCTGCTGTCGGCACGTCCTGCGGTTGGTTTCGGTGCGTAAATGGTCGAGGGGAATAAAACAAATAGACGGTTGTGCTGAACGAAGTTGCAGACCGGATAGCAGCCTGAGTGCCTGCGTCATTTCATATGCCAGTCGTTGGGATTCCGAAAGCTGAAGTAGGAATCCAGGCGGCGCCTCCGAAAACGACCGGGATTTGCCACATATGCCCTGCGGTGATTCCTTATCCCCCAGCCACGGGCCGTTGTCCATAGTGATTTGCTTGTCACTCGCCGCACGCGGCACTCGCCAGCCCGCCGGGCAGGGCCGAAAAGGGCCTTTGCCGCATCCCGCCAAAGCGCGTCGTTCTGCGAGAAAGTCCAGTCCCCCTGCAGGCCCCCGAAATGGAAATAGAGAGGTGACAAACAGGGTGATTATAAGTCGGCCGCCCGCGCCGCCGGGGCCATATCCAACCGGGCGAACTCTTCGCGCAGGTATTTGTAATATCCCGTGATGGCGATCATGGCGGCATTGTCGGTCGTCAGTGCGAACGGCGGTATGTAGGTCGCCCATCCGTGCTTCTCGCCCGCCGCGAGGATGGCCTCCCGCAAGCCCGAGTTGGCCGAAACGCCCCCCGATACGGCGATCTCCGTTATGTCGTATTGTTTGGCCGCTTTGATGAGCTTGTTCATCAATATGTCCACGATGGTAGCCTGCAGCGATGCGCAGAGGTCGGCTTTGTGGTGTTCGATAAAATCGGGGTCGTCGGACATGTGGTCGCGCAGGAAGTAGAGGAACGAGGTTTTCAGGCCGCTGAAGCTGTAATCGAAGCCGCCGACCGACGGTTTGGCGAACTTGAACGCTTTCGGGTCTCCCTCTTTGGCAAGTTTGTCGATCAGCGGGCCGCCGGGGTAGGGCAGCCCCATGATCTTGGCGCACTTGTCGAAGGCTTCGCCCGCGGCGTCGTCGATGGTGCTGCCGATGATCTCCATGTCCAGGTAGTCGCGCACCAGCACGATCTGCGAGTTGCCGCCCGATACCAGCAGGCAGAGGAACGGAAATTTCGGTTTCGGCGCGTCGGGATTGTCGGGCAGGGTCACGAAGTGGGCCAGTATGTGCCCTTGCAGGTGGTTGACCTCCATCATCGGGGTGTTCTGCGCGATCGAGAATCCTTTGGCGAACGAAAGCCCGACCAGCAGCGATCCCAGCAGTCCCGGCCCGCGGGTCACGGCGATGCCGTCCACTTCGGCCGGGGCGACACCCGCCTTTTTCAGGGCCAGGTCGACGACCGGGACGATATTCTGCCCGTGGGCCCGCGATGCGAGTTCGGGAATGACGCCGCCGTATTCGGCGTGGACGGCTTGCGAGGCTATGACGTTCGACAGCAACACGCCGTCGCGCATGACGGCGGCGGAGGTGTCGTCGCACGAGGATTCTATGCCGAGGATGGTGATTTCCATGTGATGCGGGTCTCTGTGTGTATAGTAACTGACAAAGATATGAATTTTTCGGTTTGCGCTCTTTGGCGTGTTTTTTGTAATTCCACGTTTTCATTGTTTTACTTAAACTGTTTTAGAGGTATGAAAAAGGTTTTGTTCCATTCGGTTTGCGCGGTCGTATTGGCTCTCGGTATGGTGGCCTGCGGCGGCAACAAAGGGATGAAGGCGGATTCCGCGTCGGATACGGTATCGCGCCGCTATGTGGGAACGCTGCCGGCGGCCGACGGCCCGGGCATCGTTTACGACCTCACGCTGACGAGCACGGCTGAGGATACGATGGGCGGCGATTTCGCCCTGTCGATGACCTACCTGGAGGCGGAGAACGGCAAGGATGCCACGTTCGATTCGGAAGGCCTGTGGACGGTCGTCGAGGGTATTCCAGGCAATTCATCGGCGGTGTACTACCAGCTGGTCGGGTCGGGCATGCAGCCGGACACGACCAACTTCCTCTACTTAGGGGACAGCGTGGTGTTGCTGGGTTCGGGCCTGCAAAGGGCGCAGTCGGACCTGAACTATACGCTGATCCTGACGGATTAGATCCCGGGGCGTTCGACGATCTTTTGCGGTCTCTTCCGGCAGAAAGGGGCCGTGCAAAAATTGCACGCGTTTTGCAGAAACGCCCGGTGAACGGTTCGAATCGGGGTTTGTTGTACGTTCGCAAATACTTAAGTGATTATTCATAACCAAAAAATTATCAGCAATGGCAAATTCAACCAAATCCACAGCGTTCAAGCTCAGTGTGATGACACTGGCCATTATGAACGTGGCGGCCGTTGTGAGTCTGCGTGGTCTTCCGGCGGAAGCTACCTACGGGCTCAGCTCCGCTTTCTATTATCTTTTTGCGGCTATCGTATTCCTGATACCGACGGCGCTGGTGGCTGCCGAGCTGGCGGCCATGTTCTCCAGCAAGCAGGGCGGGGTATTCCGTTGGGTCGGCGAAGCCATGGGTACGCGGACGGGTTTCCTGGCGATCTTCCTGCAATGGGTCGAAAGCACGATCTGGTACCCGACGGTGCTGACTTTCGGGGCTGTGGCCATCGCATTCATCGGCATGAACGAAGTGCACGATATGGGGTTGGCATCCAACAAACTCTATACGCTGATCGTGGTGCTGGCCATCTACTGGATCGCCACTTTCATCTCGCTTAAAGGTTTGAGCTGGGTCGGTAAGGTCTCCAAGATCGGGGCCATGGTCGGGACTATCATTCCGGCTGCTCTACTGATTATTTTCGGGATCATCTATCTCTCGACGGGGGGCCACAACGAGATGGATATGAGCCAGAGTTTCTTTCCGGACCTCTCGAAATTCGACAACCTGGTGTTGGCCTCCAGTATCTTCCTTTTCTATGCGGGGATGGAGATGATGGGCGTGCACGTGATGGACGTGAAAGACCCGGGGCGGAACTATCCGAAGGCGATCTTTATCGGCGCGCTGATCACGGTGCTGATCTTCGTGCTGGGCACTTTCGCGCTGGGCCTGGTCATTCCGGCCAAGGACATCAACCTGACGCAGTCGCTCCTGGTCGGCTTCGACAACTACCTCCATTACCTGCACCTGACATGGGCGACTCCGGTAATCGCCATCGCACTGGCGTTCGGGGTGCTGGCCGGGGTGCTGACCTGGGTGGCCGGCCCGTCGAAAGGTATCTTCACGGTAGGGCGCTCGGGCTACCTGCCTCCGTTCTTCCAGAAGACCAATAAGCTGGGCGTGCAGAAGAATATCCTTTACGTGCAGGGCGGCGTGGTTACCCTCCTGGGGCTGCTCTTCGTGGTGATGCCTTCGGTGCAGTCTTTCTACCAGATACTTTCGCAGCTGACGGTGCTCCTGTATCTGATCATGTATATGCTGATGTTCGTTTCGGCCATCGTGCTGCGCTACAAGATGCCGAAAGAGCAGCGTCCGTTCCGGATCGGCAAGGGCGGCAACGGCCTGCTGTGGTTCGTCAGCGGTCTCGGCTTCTGCGGTTCTCTGCTGGCTTTCATCCTGAGCTTTGTCAAACCGGGTTCCATCTCGGGTATCACCGACGGCATGTGGTTCGGCGTGCTGATCATCGGCGCGGTGATCGTAGTGGTTACTCCGTTCATCATCTACGCCCTGCGTAAGCCGAACTGGAAGGACCCGAACGCGAATATCGAACCGTTCCACTGGGAAACCGCCCCGGTAGCTCCGGCTGCCCAGGCTGTGCCTCCGGTGGCGAACCCGGTCGCCGATCCGACCTCGGATTCGGTGAACAATCCGCCGGTCAATAAATAAGATCGATAATTATTCTGAAAAA
>CAZAPI010000067.1:6387-8048 GCA_964486945.1 uncultured Rikenella sp.
GAACATGCCCGGGCGAAAGCGGACGAAGCGAAAATGTCGCTCAAAGAGAAAGCTGCGCAGGTTAAAGAGACGGTCAAGGAAAAAGCGGCGCAAGCCAAGGAGAAGGCCGGCCAGATGAAAAAGACGGTTAGGGAGAAGGTGAATAACGGTGTGGCATCCGCGGCTTCGGCCGTGTCGTCGGCCGCCGGGAAGGTGAGCGCCAAAGCGGCTGAAGTCGGGGACAAGGCCAAGGTGAGAGCTGTTACGGCGAAGGTCGAGAACAAAATGTAACCCCGGGGAAGAGCAATTCCCGGCAATAGGCAGGCCGGGAGCGCGCTTCCCATTTAAAAGAAAGCGCGAGGTATATTATGAAAAAAAACATTTCTGTCGCTGAGCTCAAATCCTTGGTTAGCGAGGCTTATGAGCAGGTGAAAAGTGCCCAAGGCGGTGCCAACGCCGATTATATCCCCTATCTGGCCAACGTGCCTTCCGACCTGTTCGGGATTGCGGTCTGTCTGCCCAATGGCGAGGTGATCGAGGTCGGGGATACGGAGTATGTGTTCGGGATCGAGTCGATCTCCAAAGTGCATACCGCCGTGCTGGTGTTGCGCCAGTCGGGGCCGGAGAAGTTGCTCGAAAAGATCGGCGCGGATGCAACGGGGCTTCCTTTCAACTCGATCCTGGCGATCCTGTTGGAAAAAGACCATCCGAGTACGCCGTTGGTCAATTCGGGTGCCATCACCGCTTGCAGCATGGTGAATCCCGTGGGCGATTCGGATGCCAAGTGGCAGGCGATAGCGGAGAATATGACCGACCTGTGCGGATCGCCGCTGGTTTTGCTGGACGAGCTTTACAAATCGGAAACGGCCACCAATTTCAACAACAAGTCGATCGCGTGGCTGCTGAAGAATTACAATCGTATCTATGACGATCCGGATATGGCGCTGGATCTCTACACGCGCCAGTGTTCGATGGGGGTGACGGCCAAACAGCTGGCCATAGCGGGCTGCACCATCGCCAATCGGGGGTTGAATCCTGTGACCCAAAAGCAGGTGTTCGACAAGGCGCTGGCTCCCAAGATCGTGGCGCTGATCGCAGCGGTCGGTTTCTATGAACATACCGGCGACTGGATGTATACCAGTGGCATACCTGCTAAGACGGGTGTCGGAGGCGGTGTTATGGGCGTTCTGCCCGGCGGGTTTGGAATCGCTGCCTTTGCCCCGCCGCTCGACGATGCCGGCAACTCGGTGAAAGCTCAGCTGGCCGTCAGGTATATCACCCAGCATCTGGGCGTGAATGTGTACAGTGGCGACAGCATCGAGATCACCGCGTAGCTTTCGGCTGCGTTCCTGATGCGTAGCGGCGTTGAGTGTGCCCGGTCCTGTTTCCTCTCCATCGGAGAGGAAACAGGACCGGGATTTTTACGTGTTTGCTTGTCTAAATTTTTGAAAGTCTGTTTTTGGGGATAGCCGTTTCGTCTGTTTGACGTTTCAATGTTTTGATATACAGCTTTTGGAAGTGGCGTAATTTTCGCTTTGGTTTGATGCAGTACAATACAATACAATTAACCGATCTTTAAAAAGTAAGCGATACGCAGTATCGCCCGTCCCGCCGGGGTCACCCGGACGCCGCCCACGTAGGGCAGTTCCGTACGGTTGGGGTAGCTACACTCCATTTGGAGT
>CAZAPI010000068.1:0-7866 GCA_964486945.1 uncultured Rikenella sp.
GCAAGGAGGCATCAATTTTTCGGGCATGGGATATTAGACTTCAGATTCGATCCCGTCCCGGTTGCGTTTCGACCAAACGAATGCGGTTGCAGACAACTATACCGGGGCACGTGCCGAACCGCTGCGTGCGGGAGTGACGGGAAGACGAAAAAGCGGAACCGGGCTCCCTCAAAAAAAGCTTTCCCGGCGGCTCCGGAAAAGCTTTCTACGTATCTCAGCCGAAAGAACAAGTTACTTCTTCCCGATCTCGGCCATCTTGTCTTTGAGACGCTGGACAAAATCCTCCGGCGTGCGGCTCGAACCCACCAAACGTCCCAGCTCTTCGCCCTTGCTGTTCAGGATCAGCATCGTCGGGTAGCCCTTCACGGCGTATTTCTCGGCCAGCTCGACCCCCTCACCCTTCTCGGCATCGAATTTCGTGTTCACGAACGTAGCGTTCATGTATTCCCCTACGGCCTTGGCCGGGAAGATGTTGCTCGACAGGAATTTGCATGGGCCGCACCACGTGGTGTAGATATCCAGGAAGATCGGCTTGTCCGCCTTTTCGGCCGCTTTTTGCACCTCGGCGAAAGGCTTGTCCGTAATAAAAGTAGCGCCGCCGGTCTGGGCCATCGCCCCGCCGGCGAACATCAGGGCGGCGACGGCCGCCATCAACATTTTTTTCATGACAGTTAGGTTTTTAAGTTGGTATAATTCGGGTCCCGGACAAATTTGGTGCCGGGCGGCAAAAAGCGCTATTCGTCGCTCATGTGGGTCAGCTGCTCGCGGTAGGCCGTCAGCAGCTTCGACTTCGAGATAAAGCCCAGGTAATGCCCCGCCTCGTCCACTACCGGCAGGTTCCAGGCCCGCGTCTGCTCGAACTTCTCCATCACGCTACGGATCGGCTCGTCCGGGTGGATGCGTTCCGGCGCTTTCGACATATATTGCGTCAGCGGCGTGACGTACTTGTCCCGGTCGAACATATCCGCCCGAATATCGTCCATCGTGATGATCCCCATCAGCTCTCCCCGGTTATTAACAACGGGAAAAATGTTCCGTTTGGTGTGTTCCACCGCCCGGATCACATGCCGGAGTTTCCCGCCGAGCGGCACCGTCTCGAAATCGTACTCGATCAGCGGCCGCGTGCTGAGGAACTGCATCGCGTTGACATCCTTGTTGTGTGTCAGCAGTTCGCCCCGGACTGCCAGCCGCTTCGTGTAGATCGAATAAGGCTCGAAATAGTAGCTCACGGCGAAAGATACGGCCGAGGCCAGCATCAGCGGCAGAAACAGCACGAATCCCCCCGTCAGTTCAGCCACCAGGAACATCGAGGTGATGGGGGCTTTCATCACCCCGCCCATCACCGTGGCCATGCCCACCAGCGTGAAGCTCGCCACCGGCAGCTGCGTGCCCAAAAAGTGGTTGCACACGATGGCGAACAGGTAGCCCTGTATCGCCCCCACAAACAGCGACGGGGCGAACGTCCCCCCCACGCCGCCCGACGCATTGGTCAGCGTCATGGCAATCACCTTGAATACCAGTATCCCCGCCACGTAGAGCAGGATCATCCAGAAAGCGTCCCGCCATTCGTAGAACAGCGACTGGTCGAAGATCGTCGCCTGGCGGCCCGTCATCAGCTGCATGATCGTTTCATAGCCCTCGCCGTAGAGCGGCGGGAAAACGAAGATCAGCACCCCCAGGATCAGGCCGCCGACCAGCACCCGGCAGCGCTTCTTTTTGATGCTTTTGATCCGTCCCTCCAGCTTCATCGAGGTGTTGGCGAAGAAGTAGGAAACGCATCCTCCCGCGATTCCCAGGATGGCGTAGAACGGAATCTCTTTCAATGTGAAAGTGGGATTGACCCCGGCGAAGAAAGGCTGCATGTCCACCAGCAGGTAGGTGGCGGTAGCGGCGGTCACCGATGCCAGTAGCAGCGGTACCACGCTGGTGAAGGTCAATTCCAGCATCAGCACCTCGATCACGAAGACAAAGCCGGCAATGGGGGCCTTGTAGACCGCAGCGATAGCCGCTCCGGCCCCGCAGCCGAGCAGCAAAGTAATGTATTTGTAGTTGAGACGCAGGAATTGCCCCACGGTGGAGCCGATGGCGGCGCCGGTCAGCACGATCGGCGCTTCGGCACCCACCGATCCCCCGAAACCGATGGTCGCCGAGCTGGCCAGCAGCGAAGTGTAACAGTTGTGGGGCTTGATGCGCGACTCTTTGCGCGATATGGCGTAGAATATGCGGGTCACCCCGTGCGAAATGTCGTCCTTGACCCAGTATTTGACGAAGAGCACCGTCACGGCGATGCCGACCATGGGGTAGAGGAAGTAGAGGTAGTTGGCGGCTTCGATGTCGGCCCACGAGGTAAGCCCCTGCTTGATGAGGTGGATGCAACCGCGCAGCAGGTGCCCGGCGATCCCGGCGGCGATGCCGACCACTACGGCCAGGATCATGATGAGCTGCCGCTCCGAGAGGCGTTTGGTGAACCTCGTAAACCAGCGGTAAAATGTCTCTGTCGATTTCAACGTTCGGGATGTTTTTCCTCTCGGCCCGGCGGGTCGGTTCCGGGGGCTAAGGTAATGTTTTTTTAGGATAAAGGTTTCGGGCGGGTACTTCGGCGACTCCGAGACGGCAGCCTCTGCACCGATAAAGGCCGCGCCGGGCGAAATCCTGCTTCAACAAGCCAAGACTTTCGCTCCTCAGGCGAGGCGCGCGGGATCGGAGGCGACTGCGGCTCCCGCGCGGAGCTGCGGGAGCGCGGCGAGCGTGAGGTTGTAACTGCGGCACAACCGACTGCAAAAGGTTCGACGAATCCGGCACGTGCCGCGCTCCCCCAAGGCGGCAACTACCCCAAAATACGAACAGAGCCCTCCACTCCGGCAGGCTGATAAAAGGGCGTTCCCGACTACGCTTTAGTAAGGGTAAACGAAAAGGTTGTCCCCACCTCCGGCGTGCTCCGCACGGTGACGGTCTCTTTATGCGCTTCCAAAATATGCTTGACGATGGACAATCCCAGCCCCGTACCGCCCGCTGCCCGCGAACGGCTCTTGTCCACCCGGTAGAACCGCTCGAAGATGCGCGGCAGCTGCTCGACCGTCAGGCCGATCCCGTTGTCCTGCACCTCGACCATCACTTTCTCGAACATATCCACATACCGCACCCGTGTGCGTCCCCCTTCACGTCCGTACTTGATGGAATTGCTCAGCAGGTTGATCAGCACCTGCCCCACCCGCGCCCGGTCGGCATCGACCGGCAGCTCGGCCAGCGCCCCCCGATCGGAAAGAAGGGTGATATTCCGTTCGGCGGCCTGCATCTCCAGCGATTGCATGATCTCGTCCACCAAAGCCAGCAGGTCGAACCGCTCGCGCTGCAACTCCAGCGTACCGGCCTCCAACCTCGAAATATCCTCCAGGTCGCGCACGATGTTGATCAGCCGATCAATATTTTTCTGGCTCTGTTCCAGGTATTTCCGATTGATGTCCGGATCTTCCAGGCCGCCGTCCAGCAAGGTCAGGATGTAGCCCTGTATACTGCACAGCGGGGTTTTCAACTCGTGCGACACGTTGCCCACGAACTCCTTGCGATACTGTTCGTTTTCGCGCAGGCGCGCGATCTCCATGCTGTTGCGCTCGGCCCACGCCTGCAGTTCGCCCTCCACCTCGGTCACGACATCTTTCCCTTTGTACTCTTCGGCGATCTCGCCGGATTTGCTGTCGCGCGAGCGGAGTATCTGGTACATGGGTTTGATCCGGAAGATCACATACCGGCGCATCATTCCCGACGCCACCCAATAGACGGTGATGCCGACGAACGGGACGACAGCCCACTCCCACCCCGCCAGAAGCAACGGAAAGGCCGCTCCCGCCCCGGCGATCGCCGAAGCTAATGAAGCGGCCCGTATGGTCCTTATTTTCACCGCAGGGGATGGTTTGTTTTACCGCGCGCCACCCAAAAGCCGCGCCACGTACTTGCCGATAATGTCGAATTCGAGGTTCACCCGTGTCCCGGGCTCGATCCGGTGGAAGTTGGTATGCTCGTGGGTGTAGGGAATGATCGCCACCCGAAACGAATCCGGCTTGGAGTCGACTACCGTGAGGCTCACTCCGTTCACGGCCACGGATCCTTTCTCGACGGTCACGTACCCGGCTTGCCGCAGGTGTTCCGGCGCGTTGTATTCGAAGGTGTAGTACCAGCTGCCGTCGGCAAATTCCACGCTTTTGCAAACGCCGGTGGTATCCACATGCCCCTGCACGATATGTCCGTCCAGCAGGGCGTCCATGCGCATGCTCCGCTCCAGATTGACGAGGTCGCCTTCTTTCAGCAGGCCCAGATTGCTCTTTTCGAGGGTCTCGCGGATAGCGGTGACTGTATATGTCGCCTGTGCGGGGTCGAGCGCCACGACGGTCAGGCATACGCCGTTATGGGCGACGCTCTGGTCGATATGCAGCTCGGGCGCTATATCGGCTTTCAATGTCAAATGAAGGTTGTCGCCCTCCCGCTCTAACCGGACGACTGTCCCGACGGTCTGTACGATTCCTGAAAACATAAATACCTCGTTTAATGTCTATTAAATATTCCTGGTCGGAGCCAGCGGGGGATGCTTGCAGCCTTTCGCCGGGAGCGTCTCCGCGTGCTCGCGGTGGAGCGGGCGATACGGCGTGTCGCTATACTTTGTTAACGAACGGGGAATCGAATCAAACTCCGATCCCGTAGTAGTCGAAGCCGAGCGTTCTCAGTTCGTTCCGGTCGAAGATATTGCGACCGTCCACCACCACATTTCCCCGCATAGCCCTGCGGACCACCTCCCAGTTCGGCAGGCGGAACTCTTTCCACTCTGTCAGCAGCACCAGTGCGTCAGCATCCAACACCGCCCCGTAAGCGTCCGAGGCATACGACACCGCATCTCCCAAGCGCCGTCGGGCCTCGTCCATCGCCACCGGGTCGTACGCCACGACCTCGGCCCCCGCATCCCGGAGTTGAGAGACGAGCACCAGCGACGGTGCCTCGCGCATATCGTCCGTGCCCGGCTTGAAAGCCAGCCCCCATAACGCGATCCGCTTGCCCCGCATAGCCTCTACCCCTCCGAAGTGCGAGACCAGTTTGTCGAACAATATCCCTTTCTGCCGCTCGTTGACACGCTCCACCGCCTCCAGCACCTCCATCCGGCAACCGTTTTCCCGGGCACTGCGTATCAATGCCTTGATATCTTTCGGAAAACACGAACCGCCATAACCGCATCCCGGATAGAGGAACTTGTTCCCGATACGGCTGTCCGCCCCGATCCCCTTGCGCACCATATTGACATCCGCCCCCACCGCCTGGCACAGGTTGGCCACATCGTTGATAAAGCTGATCCGGGTCGCCAGCATGGCGTTGGCCGCATATTTGGTCATCTCCGCAGAGGGAATATCCATGAACATGACCCGGAAATTATTGAGCAATAACGGCTTATACAGCCTCGTCATCAGGTCTTTCGCCCGTTCCGAATCGGTTCCCACCACCACCCGGTCGGGACGGATAAAGTCTTCGATGGCGTTCCCCTCTTTCAGGAATTCCGGATTGGAAGCCACGTCGAACGGAACCTGCACGCCCCGTTTGTCCAACTCGGCCTGTATTGCGGCGCGCACTTTCACGGCCGTCCCAACGGGAACGGTCGATTTTGTGACCACCAGGATATACCGGTCGATATGGCGCCCGATGGTGCGGGCAACTTCCAATACATAGCGCAGGTCGGCCGAACCGTCTTCGTCCGGCGGGGTGCCGACGGCCGAGAAGACGATCTCCACCTCCGGCAGCACCTCTTCGAGCGAAGTGGTGAAATGCAGCCGGCCGGCTTTGTGGTTCTTCTCGACCAGCTGTTCCAGGTTAGGCTCGTAGATCGGGATGATCCCGTTGCGGAGCCGTTCGATCTTGGAGGTGTCGGTGTCCACGCAGGTGACATCGACGCCGAGTTCCGCGAAACAGGTACCGGTCACCAGCCCGACGTATCCTGTCCCTACGATGGCTATCTTCATAGAAACTTATTCGGGATTTGTCGTCGAGCCGCTCAGCGGACTGTAATTCACGGTGTACTGTTTCGACAGGGAGGTGCCGGAGGGCAGTGTGGTCGTGCGGGTCAGGGAATACATGAACGAGACGGTCCCGCTGGTGGTCAATTCCAAGCTACTGGATCCCGTAAGCTTTTGCGCATCTGCGATCACTTTGTCCAAATCGACCTGGTCCAGCCTTTTGGTTTCGTTCTGGTAGAAGTCGTAAGCTATCTGGTCGTTATAAGCCAGGTCTGCGCCTTCGATGGTCAGGGGATTCGCGAGACTGGTCCTCACGTATCCGTTATCGATCAGCCAACCGGCGAGGTAATCGGCCACGAAATATTGGTCGCGCTGGGCGGCGGGTAGTTCCGTCGCTTCTTCTTTGGTATAGTTCGCCCCGTTCTCGTGCGTGGGCAACCCTATAAATTCGGCTCCGACTCCGTACGAAGAGTAGGGGTTTTCTTTCTGGCATCCGGTCAGTGCGACCAGTCCGGCGGCAACGGCCGTCAATGCCAATAAGATTTTCTTTTTCATCGTGTCCTGAGAGTTTATAAGTTAGCTCTTTGCTGTCCCGGCGAAGGGACGCTTGCAAATATCTGCATTTTTCGGGAAATATCCGCCCTATTTTCCGAGATACCAGCGATAAAGGCGACCGACGCCCTCTTCGATGCCGACCTTGTGGTGCCAGCCGAGGGCGTGGAGTCTCGAAGGGTCGGTCAGTTTCCGCAGGGTGCCGTCGGGCTTCGAAGTATCGAATACGATCTGGCCGCCATATCCCACGGTATCGGCGATCAACCTGACCAGGTCGGCAATGGTCAGTTCCGTACCGGTCCCGATATTGATATGGCAGTTGCGCACTTCGTTCCCTTTGCCGGCGGCCAGGTCTTTGAAGTCGACGCGCTCCATGATGTAGGTGCAGGCGTCGGCCATATCTTCGCTCCACAGGAATTCGCGCAGGGGCGTTCCTGTCCCCCAGACGGTCATGCGCCCTTTCGTTATTCCGTATTTTCCGAGTTTTTCGAGAATGGCCTCTTCGGAGGCGCTGCCGTCGGTCTTTTCGACGGGCCGGCGGTCGAAATCTGCCCGGATCGCTGTCCAGTCGCCTTTTTCCAAGGTTTTGGCGAGGTGCATTTTCCGGACCAGAGCGGGCAGCACGTGGCTGGTTTCCAGGTCGAAATTGTCCTCCGGGCCATATAGGTTGGTCGGCATCACGGCGATGAAGTTGGTGCGGTACTGCAAGTTGAAGCTTTCGCACATCTTGAGCCCGGCGATCTTGGCGATGGCATAGGGTTCGTTGGTGTATTCCAGCGGCGAGGTAAGCAGGCACTCTTCGGGCATGGGCTGCGGGGCTTCGCGGGGATAAATGCAGGTGGAGCCGAGGAACAGGAGCTTTTTCACGCCGTGCCGCCATGCGGCGGAAATCACGTTGTTCTGTATCTGGAGGTTCCGCCAGATAAAGTCGGCGCGATAGAGCGAATTGGCCATGATCCCTCCGACGTAGGCGGCGGCCAGAAAGACGTATTCGGGCTTTTCCATGGAAAAAAACTCCTCTACGGCTTGTTGGTCGGTCAAATCGAGCTGAACATGGGTACGTCCGACCAAATTGGCATATCCTTTCTGCCGCAGGTCGCGCCAAATGGCGGAACCGACCAAACCCCGGTGACCGGCTACATAGATCTTCGATGTCTTTTCCATAAATCTCTTTTATCTGTTCGTTTAATCATCCCCCCTGTACGGGACTGCCGCTTTTTACCTTCGGCGGACAGTCAGGGCCTCCGCCGGGGGCGTTCCGGCTTGCTCCTTGCAGCCTCGGCCATTCAGGCAAGCCTAATGGCAGCTCGGCAGCGACGTCGGT
>CAZAPI010000069.1:0-7767 GCA_964486945.1 uncultured Rikenella sp.
CTGTAACTACCCTATGTACTACGGCAGGCCCGGCAATCCTACGGATTGCGCAAAAAAACTCAGCTACTCGCTCTTTGCGGGTTCGGCCTCGCGCCCCCCCGACGGCTGAAAGCCGTCCGGCGCTGAGGCCGCCGTTGCCACGGGGACTTAGCTTCTCGCTCTCTCGGGTTCGGCCTCAGTTCCCCGTTCTGTCGTTTTCGGGCGCCCCTGCCCCCCTCGGGGGCGCCCGGCGTTCCTTATCGGAACGCGCTACTCGCTCTTCGTCTTACTGCGGCTCCGCGCTAAAGCGCTCCGCCGCCCAGTGCAGAGGCCGCCGCTGGCATGAGGACAAAGCTACTCGTTCAAAGCCTCGCTTTCTCGGAACGGCAAGCCGTTCCGAGAAAGCCCGTACCCGCCCCATTGCGGCTCCGCGCTAAAGCGCTCCGCCGCAGACGCGGGACACTCCGGCAGGGACGCAACTTCCCGAAAAACAGGCATGCAAGTCCGATATTCCTACCCGGAATGCGCCGTTTACCCCCCGCCCTACGGCTCACCCGCGCCCGGGACACCGCTCACCAAACAACCATAAGTCGCCGGCACAAAACCCGACGCCGCAAAATCGCCGGACTTATCCCGAAAAACCGTACCTTAGCACCTGTAATGGGAAAGCTCTACCTGATACCGACCCCGATGGGCGAGACCGCCTCGTGGGACACCGCCCTGCCTGCCGGCAACCGGGCCGCGATCGACAGCATAGAATATTTCATCGTCGAAAATGTTCGCACCGCACGGCGTTTCCTGGCCCGAAGCGGCATAGGCCGCACCATCGACGAACTTACATTTGCGGAATTGAACGAGCATACAGCCGCCGAAGAGGTGGAGACCCTGCTCGATCCGTTGATCAAAGAGGGGAAGAATATCGGCGTGATGTCCGAGGCCGGACTGCCCTGCATCGCCGACCCCGGCGCGCTGCTGGTCGCAGCCGCGCAACGCCGGGGAGTGGAAGTGGTGCCGCTGGTCGGGCCCAACTCCATCACCCTCGCTCTGATGGCCTCCGGGGCGAACGGCCAGTCGTTCGCCTTCAACGGCTACCTGCCCGTCAAACCGCCCGACCGCATCAAAGCCATCCGCCACTTCGAACGGCGCGCCCATGCCGAGAACCAAAGCCAGATCTTTATCGAAGCGCCGTACCGGAACCGGAGACTTTTCGACGACATTCTGGGAGCCTGCGATCCCCGGACCATGCTCTGCATCGCCTGCGACCTGCTGGAACCCGGACAGTACATCCGTTCGCAAAGCGTCGCCGAGTGGAAAAAGAACGGGGCGCCTGCCTTCGACAAACGCCCCGCAATATTCATTATATTCTAAGCCCGTAACACGGCTGCTTTATTCGTCATTGTCCTCTTCCCCGTCCTCCATCACATAGATCCGGTACCTCATCGGCTGGTAAGGCAGGATTTCCGGCGTACTCGACGAGCTACCCTCGTCCCCGTGCGCCCATGTCGAGACCGTCACGATATCGGCCACCTCGCCCTTTCGCAGGTACGGCACCGCGATGTACAACACCTTGTTTACCGTGGCATTCGTCCCGGAAGCAGGCGATATAGGTATCGACTCGTACGCCGAGAGGTCTGTGCTGTTATAGACGTTCCATTTCTGGGCAACCGTGTCGATATTCGTGGCGGCCAGGAAACCGTCCATGAAGTACTCCTCGTAATAGACATACGCTATCGAATCCTTGGTCAGCTGGTCGCCCTCCGGGTTGTGCTTGACGACATGCATGTACATCCCCACCGTATCGTTCGAGTAATCGTCCCCCCATTGCAGCTCGGCATACCGCGCCACCGAGTCGCGTTCCCAGATGAACGGGGCGGTAGTCACCGCCGCCAGCCGCATCTCGAACACGATCGGCAGTTGGGTGTAGGTAACCCCGCTCTCACCCTCATACCCGGAATTGACATCCATCGCAGAAACGTATCCCTTGTCGAACGGAATGAAAACCCGGACCGAGTCCCCGACCCTCATCCGCTCGAATGCCTGCCTGAGGCCGTCGCACAGCTTGGTCGAAGTCGATGTGTAAGAGACGAAATCGTCGCAATAGTGCGTCGTATAGGCGAATTCCCCCACCCGGCGCGAGATCGAGTCCACCCGGGTCACGAAAACCGAGCCGTCCAGCGTCTTGCCCGTGTAGTTGAGCGTCAGCCAGCTGTACTCCGGCACCGGTTTGGCCGCATCCTCCGGCCCCCGTTCGATATACTCGATATAGATGTCCTTGTACGGACTGGCATAAGCCGCCGGCGCATATTTGGCCACCCAGGCTTCGAACGACTGGCGCGCCAGTTCGTTGCCGATCCCCTCCGCCTCTCTGGCGCACGACCAGCTCCCCAAGGCCGCTGCCACGGCGATCGCCGACAGGCACATCCTCTTTATCCCACGCATAATGTCTTCAATTTTCCGAAAAAAGGTTTCGATTTACCGGCCACTGCCCATTAGCTTAATGACTTCGGCGTCCGGCACCCCGCAAAGATAGCGTTTTTTCCGATACGGCAAAGACTGCGGCCGTTACGCCGAACCCTTTGTCCATTTTGCGTCTTCAGCAAAAGGTTTCTTCGTGTTTTCATACTCAGCGGACGGAACGGCGGCAGAGAGGAGAAAGAAATAAAGCCTGTGTGCCGGCGTTGCGAATGCCGGCACACAGGCCGTTGACAGATGGATGTCCCCCGCCGGTCAAGCGAAGGCGATCTGCTTTTCGTCGATCAGCTTGCGCAGGTTGATCAGCGCGTAGCGCATGCGTCCCAGCGCGGTGTTGATGCTGACGCCGGTCTGCTGGGCGATCTCTTTGAAGCTGAGGTCGAAATAGTGGCGCAGCACGACGACTTCCCGCTGCTCTACGGGCAGGTGGTCGATCAGGTTGCGCACGTCCTGTTCGATCTGGTCGTGGATCATCTCCTCTTCGATATTGGGTTCGGCGAGTTTATTGTTGTTGAGGATGTCGTACCCGGCATCGTCGCTGGTGATGTGGGCGGGTTTCTTGCCGCCGCGGAAGTGGTCGATCACCTGGTTGTGCGCAATGCGCAGCACCCACGAGACGAATTTCCCGTTCTCGGCGTATCGTCCGGCCCGAAGGCTGTTGATGACTTTGATGAAGGTCTCCTGAAAGAGGTCGTCAGCGGTCTGCTGGTTTTTGACCAGCATAAGTATATAATTATATACCTTTTTCCGGTGGCGTTCGATAAGGGTGGTGATCGCAGATTCATCGCCTCCAATGAAAGACTTGAGCAACAGTTGGTCGTTGTCGCTTCTGATTTCTTTGTTCATTGCGTCTACTCTCCTTTGGTTTGTTGGTTTATGAGTAGATGTAGATCTATAGGCGGTGTCTTTTTTTTGATGTTTGTGGATCAGTGCAAGATACTTATTTTTTCGGATCCTGCAAAACCGGAACATTTTTCCGGGCGTTAACGTTCCGGGTTTTATTTCGCAATAAGTATGCCAAAAAAAAGACGGCCTGACTTTTTGTCAGACCGTCCGTGCAATATATATGGGTCGTTTTATTCGTTGCCGCCGTCGGTATCGTCGCCCAGCAGGTCGGAAACGAGGATTCGACCGCAGTATTCGCAGACGATGATTTTCTTGCTCATGCGGATGTCGAGCTGCCGCTGCGGCGGGATGCGGTTGAAGCAGCCACCGCAGGCGTCGCGTTTGACGGTCACCACGGCCAGCCCGTTCCGCACATTCTTGCGGATCCGGTCGTAGGCCGACAAGAGGCGCTCGTCGATCTTGGTCCGCGCGTTTTCGGCCTGCACCTGCAAGTCCGCCAGCTCTTTGGCAGTGTCGGCTTCGATGCCTGCCAATTCGGCACGTTTGTTTTCGAGGTCGATCTTGCGGTCTTCGAGCAGCTCTTTGGTATCCTCGATCTGCTTTTTGCGGGTCTTGATCTCGGCGTTGAACTCTTTGATGCGTTTTTCGGCCAGTTCGATCTCGAGTTTCTGGTATTCGATTTCTTTGGAGAGAGAGTCGAATTCGCGGTTGTTGCGGACATCGTCCTGCTGGGCTTCGTATTTCTTGATGAGGTCTTTAGCCTGTTCGATCTCTTCTTTCTTGGCTTTCACCTCTTTGTTCAGCTCGTCAGCCTGGGCGGTGTAGCCGGCGATCCGGGTCTCCAGTCCGCTGATGATGTCCTCGAGGTCCTGCACTTCGAAAGGCAGCTCGCCTTTGATGTGGTTGATGCTGTCCATTTTGGAGTCGATCTGCTGCAGGCCGTAGAGGACGCTGATCTTCTCTTCGGTGGAGAGGTCTTCCTGGGCGGTGGTTTTGCTTTTGGTTGCCATGTATATGTATCTCTTTGTATTACTTACGTTTAGCGAGAGCCGGACAAGTAGCTGACGGCGTTCGAGGGCATGGCTGTCCGGCGAATGGCAAAATTAGGGATTTTTTTTGATATGAGTTCATAAAAAACGTCCAACAGTTGCTGTTCGGTCTCGAAATGGCCGCCGTCGGCCAGCGTGATACGCCCATTGCCGCGTTGGAAGTCGTGGTATTTAAGGTCGGCGGTCAGGTAGACCTGCGCCCCCGCCGCAATGGCCGCCGATATAAACTCGGCTCCGCTCCCCCCGCAAAGGGCCACCCTTTGCACGGCATCGGTGGCGATCGCGCTGTGCCGCAAACAGGGCAGTCCCAGCGTAGAGGCGATATGTTTTAAAAATTCCGCCGTCGGTACGGCTTCCGGCAGGTTCCCCACGCACCCCAGCCCGGCACCCCGGTAGGACAATTCCAGCGGAATAATATCGTATGCCGGCTCCTCGTAAGGGTGGGTTTTGCGAAGCGCGGCCAACACGGCGGCCAACAGATATTTCGGAACGACAGTCTCTGTGCGCACCTCGGGTTCGCGGTGCAGCTCGCCGACGGTTCCGACGAAAGGATGGCAGACATCCGAAACCGCCCGAAAAGTGCCGAAACCATCATTATTATAGGTGCACGAGTCGTAGTTCCCGATCTGCCCTGCCCCGGCTTCCACCACGGCGCGGCGCACGTCGTCGGCCTGTGCCCCGGGCGTATAAAAGACGAGCTTGACCAGGTCGCCTTCGCGGGGGACAAGCACCTTTGTATCGACAAGCCCCAGCATCCCGGCCAGCCGGAAGTTCACTCCTCCCGGAGCGGAGTCCATGTTGGTATGGGCGGAGTATATGCTCACGCCATGTTCGATGGCCGTCGCCACGATGCGTTCCTGCGGGGTGGAGCCGGTAATATGTTTGAGTCCTTTGAACAGGAGGGGGTGATGGCTGACAATAAGGTTGAACCCCTCCCTTACAGCCTCTCCGACAGCGGCTTCGGTGACGTCCAAGGTCAGCAAAGCGCCGGTGCACTCGGCAGTGTTCGGGTCGGACGGGCATACCTGCCAGCCGGAGTTGTCCCAGTTCTCCTGCCACGCGCGGGGCGCGGCGGCTTCGAGGGGAGCGATGATGTCGTTGAGGGTGGGCATAATGTCGGTGTTTTGGTGGGTGGCGGAGCGCGTCGGCGCGAAGCCGCAGTGGGGTAATGACGTTTTTGTTGCGAAAGTCTTCGCAACAAAAACGGGCAGAGAGCGAGAAGCGCGATTCGCAAGAATCGCCGGCCTTGCGCCCCCAAGGCGGGGGCAGGATCTGCCAACAGAAGTCGCCTATGTGTTTTGTGCAATCCGCCAACATTGTCGGACTGCAACCCGACGGCACCCCGATTGCCGGCTGTTCTCCGAGAGCTAAACACCGAAACGACTGTGTCCGGTGCAGCCGGCCCGGGCAAATATGAATTACAGGTCGAACAAAGTCGGTTCTATATAACGCGGTTTGGGCTCCTCTTGTTGCAGGGCATCCGCCTCGCTCTCCTCCCCGTGCCGTTCGAGGACATCCTCGACGGTGACGGCCCCGGCAGCCGGTACGGCATCGTTGATCGCCTCGGCCAGCGCTTGGGCCCGGACCACGATCTCGGTGTCGGAATTCTCGGCCCCCAGCTCGGACTTGATCTCCAGCAAAGCGGCGCGGATACGACCCAGGTGCTCCAGGATCTGCACGTCGCGCCGGAGGACATTTTTATTGTCCTTGATGTATTTCTCGGCCCCGGAGAGGGTCATCCCTTTTTCCTTGACTAAGTGGTAGATAAGTTTGAGGTTCTCGACATCCTCGGGGGTAAAAAGGCGGTTGCCTTTGGCATTCTTGCGGGGCTTGAGCACATCGAAACGCTTCTCCCAGAATCGGATCAGGGAGGGGTTCACATCGAACATCTCGGACACTTCGCCCATGCTGAAGAACATCTTCCGGGAGGGCTTTTTCTCATCTGCCATGCTGTTGCCGGGTTTGCGGTTTCGGTCTGCCAAGATAGTGATTTTTTCCGTATCTTTGCCAATATAAACATCGGCTTAGACAGGCTGCGCCTCGGCGATACCGGATCACGATTCAGCGGCGCTCGGCTTGCACTGTCTTTGCCTGCCGAAATGCAAAAAACGATCACCATACAGGGAACTGTGCTCGCGGGCAGGCGGTTGGGGCGGACGCTGGGTTTCCCGACGGCCAACGTGCACCTGCCGCTCGAACGGTGCCGGACGGAACAGATGGGCGGGGTGTGGCTGGCGCGCATTGTGCTGGAAGACACCAGCGAACGGTACTGGGGATTGGTGAACGTGGGGGTGAGGCCGACGGTCGAGGATGCGGGCTCGTGCAAGGCCGAAGCGTGGCTGCTGGATTTCAGCGGCGACCTGTACGGAAGGGACATTTCCATCGAATTGCTCCATTTTATGCGACCGGAAGAGAAATTCGAATCGCTCGACGAATTGCGCGAAGCGATGGAACGGGACAGACAAAATGCACTTAATATCATAACAAGCGATGAGTTTACCTTATAAAGTGGCCGATATGGCGCTGGCGGACTGGGGCCGCAAGGAGATAGAAGTATCGGAACACGAAATGCCGGGGCTGATGGCCCTGCGGGAAAAATACGGCCCTGCCAAGCCCCTCAAAGGGGCGCGGATCATGGGTTCGCTGCACATGACCATCCAGACGGCGGTGCTGATCGAGACACTGGTCGAGCTGGGGGCTGACGTGCGGTGGTGTTCGTGCAATATCTTTTCGACACAGGACCATGCGGCAGCGGCGATCGCGGCGGCAGGAGTGCCGGTATTCGCCTGGAAGGGCGAGTCGCTGGAGGATTACTGGTGGTGCACGCAGCAGGCGCTGACTTTTCCGGGAAATAAAGGGCCCCACCTGATCGTGGACGACGGCGGGGATGCCACCCTGCTAATACATAAGGGGTATGCAGCGGAAAATGACGCTTCGGTGCTGGACAAAACGGCTTCGAACCACGAAGAAGCTGTTATTTTGGCACTATTGAAAGAGACTTTGAAGGCGGAGCCGGGCAAGTGGCATGCGATGGTGGAAGAGCTGCGGGGGGTATCAGAGGAGACTACGACAGGGGTACACCGCCTGTACCAGATGATGGAGCGCGGGGAGTTGCTCTTTCCGGCGATCAATGTGAATGATTCGGTGACGAAATCGAAGTTCGACAACCTGTACGGCTGCCGCGAGTCGCTGGCGGACGGCATCAAGCGGGCCACGGACGTGATGATCGCGGGCAAAGTGGCGGTAGTCTGCGGCTACGGGGACGTGGGCAAAGGCTGTGCGGCTTCGATGCGGCACTACGGGGCACGGGTGATCGTGACGGAGATAGACCCGATCTGCGCGCTTCAGGCAGCGATGGAGGGGTTCGAGGTCAAGACGGTGGAGGATGCCCTGCCGGAGGGGAATATCTTCGTGACGACCA
>CAZAPI010000070.1:0-7760 GCA_964486945.1 uncultured Rikenella sp.
GTCTGGTGGGGGCACGCCGGGAGGCGATGCTGTGCAGCGCTCGACTTTTAACCGTGAGGTTAACTGCCGAAATTAACGTATGGTCGATACCCGGTCGGTTCACTACGTTCGCCGACCGGGCCGGATGCCTTTCCGGGGAGGCCCGCCGCCCTCGTAAACCTGGGGCTGGCTCCCGGCAGTCCGGCAGACGGCCCGGAGCCCGTGCGATTCTTAACCGGCAGGCAGAAGGTGCTATCTGTCCGACCTTTATAACCGACGCCGTAATCGGAGATTAAAGTCCCGATAGTTTTTTGATCTCGTTGAGTTTGTTCAGCGCCTCGATCGGTGTCAGGGAATCGATGTCCAGCCCCCGGATCTGGTCCCGGATCTCCTTGAGCACCGGGTCGTCCAGCTGGAAAAAGCTCAGTTGCATTCCCCCTTCGCCCGAAGAGCCCGAAGATGCCGGAGAGGTTTTTTTAGCACGGCCCGAAGTCCCCGAATGCGAGTTCCCGGCAGCAGACACCGAAGCCATATCTGTCGTTGCGGAGCCGTTGCGCCGCTGCCGCTCCAGGTCCTCCAGCACTGCCTTGGCCCGGTCGATCACTCTCGGCGGCATCCCCGCCATCTTCGCCACATGGATACCGAACGAATGTTCCGTCCCTCCTGGCACCAACTTTCGTAAAAAGATCACACGCTTGTCTACCTCCCTGACCTGCACATTGAAGTTGCGGATGCGCCCGAAACGCGATTCCATTTCGTTCAGCTCGTGGTAGTGCGTCGCGAACAGCGTCTTCGCTTTGCCGGCCGGGTGTTCGTGCAGGTATTCCACCATCGCCCACGCGATCGAAATGCCGTCGTAGGTGCTCGTCCCCCGGCCGATCTCGTCCAACAGCACTAAGCTCCGTCCTGAAATGTTGTTGAGGATATTGGCCGACTCCAGCATCTCTACCATGAATGTCGATTCTCCCTGCGAGATGTTGTCCGACGCCCCCACCCGGGTGAAGATCCTGTCCACCAGACCGATCCGCGCCGATGATGCCGGCACGAAACAGCCCACTTGCGCCAACAGCACGATCAAGGCCGTCTGTCGGAGCAAGGCCGACTTACCTGCCATATTCGGCCCTGTGATGATGATGATTTGCTGGCTGTTGGAGTCTAAGTACAGGTCGTTCGGGATATACGGCTCTCCGATCGGCAGCCGCTGCTCGATCACCGGGTGCCGTCCGTCCTTGATCTCCAGCACATCGTCGTCTGCGATCTCCGGACGGCAGTAGTTGTGTTCGATCGCCACGTGTGCGAACGACTGGAGGCAGTCCAGCTCCGCCACTGCCATCGCATTCCCCTGAATCTGCGCCACCATCGGCTGTAAAGAGTTCACCAGCTCTGTGTAGAGCCTCACTTCGATCGTATTGATCTTATCCTCAGCCCCTAAGATCTGGTCTTCGTATTGCTTGAGCTCTTCGGTGATATACCGCTCCGCATTGACCAGCGTCTGTTTGCGGATCCAGCCCTCCGGCACCTTGTCCCGGTGTGCGTTCCTCACCTCGATATAGTAGCCGAAGACGTTGTTGTAGCTGATCTTCAGCGGAATTCCTGCTGCCTCGCTCTCCCGCTGCTGCAAAGCCAAAAGATAGTCTTTTCCGCCTGTGGCAATGTTCCGCAGCCGGTCCAACTCCTCGTCCACCCCGTAGGCGATCACCGGCCCCCGTCCCGGAATCAATGCCGGCTCCGGCAGGATGTGCTTCTCGACCGCCAGTCGCGCCGCCGAGCAGTCGGCGAACCGCTCCGCGAACTTCCGCAGCTCCGCGTTCGGGCTCTCTGCGCAGAATGTGCGGATCCGCTCAGCCGCCGCAAGCCCTTTCGCTAATTGTACTAATTCCCGCGGATTGACTCGCCCCACTGCGATCCTCGAAACGATCCGCTCCAGGTCGCCGATCCCCTCCAGCTCCGCGATCAGCGCGTCCCGCAGTTTCATGTCTTTCATCAGGTGTCCCACCACCTCCAGCCGCGCATCTATCGTCTTCTTGTCTTTCAAAGGGAGCGAGATCCACCGCCGCAGCAAGCGTGCCCCCATCGGCGACAGCGTCTGGTCGATAACGTCGGTTAAAGAGGTGCCGTTCTCGCTGAGCGGGTGGAACAGTTCGAGGTTGCGGATCGAAAACCGGTCGATCCAGACATATTTGTCCTGATCCAATCGGGAGATCCCCCGCACATGCGATAAATCCTTGTGCTCCGTGTATTCGAGGTAGTAGATCACCGCTCCCGCCGCGCTCACCGCCAGCGGCAGCAGGTCGATTCCGAACCCTTTGAGCGATGTCGTGTCGAACTGCTTGAGCAGCTTTTCCCGGTTGCTCTCGTAGTTGAAGGCCCACTCGTCCAGCTTGTAGGTATAGTAGCGGTCGCCGAATGCGCGGCGGAACTCCGGCTCCTCCCCTTTTTTGAACACTACCTCTTTGGGCATCAGGTTCGCCAGCAGCTTGTCGATATAGTCCAGCGACCCCTCCGCCGCGTAGAATTCGCCTGTCGAGATGTCGATGAATGCCACTCCTGCGCGCCCTTTCTGCCCCAGTGCCACGCTGGCCAGGTAGGTGTTCTCCTTGTGGTCTAAGATGTTTTCGTCGAATGTGACGCCGGGGGTGACCAGTTCGGTGACGCCGCGTTTTACGATGCCTTTGGCCTGTTTCGGGTCTTCCAGCTGCTCGCACACCGCCACCCGTTGCCCCGCCCGCACGAGTTTCGGCAGGTAGACGTCCAGGGCGTGGTACGGAAATCCGGCCAGCTCCACGCTTGCCGCCGAGCCGTTGGCCCGTTTGGTCAGCGTGATACCCAGGATGCTGCTGGCCGTGATCGCGTCCGGCCCGAAGGTTTCGTAGAAGTCGCCCGCCCGGAACAGCAGGATCGCGTCCGGGTGCTGTGCCTTGATGGAGTAGTACTGCTTCATCAGCGGCGTGAGTGCGTATTTTTTCTCGTCCTCCTTCTTGCCCGTATTTTTAATCTCCTTGCCAGCCATAGTTTCTGCTTATGTATAATCTACAAATATACGCCAAAAAAATCGGTTGAAATGGTTCGGCGTTCGAAGATATTTGTCTGTAGTTGCATGGTCGCCGGTTCCGAAGTCGGCGGCATTTCGACATGGCTTCCTTCTCTGTTTCGCATCGTGAATCCGGCGATTTGCAACAGATTATCTGTTCATGTCGTTATTTCGATATGGCGTGGGGGCTGTTTTTTGGGGGGGGGAGCTCGGAATCTATGATGCGAAGAGGATTCGGCCCCATGCTTTTTCATGGTTTACGGCAGGGAGGGGGTATAAACCCTGCTAAAACCGGATGTTCCGGCAGAAGTTCCAATGTCGTGCCCTTACTGCGGCTTCGCGCTCACGCGCTCCGCCGCCGCGGAAAAATACCGGGCATCCGATAGTCTACCGCAGCTCATACCGCTGGTTCCTGAGCGCCGGCGTGAAGCCCGCCGCCCGGATTGCCTCCTGCATCCGTGAGGCATCGATCGTCGTGCGGCCGCTGAAATCCGTCGCGCTCACTACATTTTCCTCGATCATGATCGAACCCATGTCGTTCGCCCCCCCGTGCAGCGCCATCTGACCCGCCGCGAGGCCTGTGGTCAGCCACGATGCCTGGATGTTCGGGATGTTGTTGAGCACCAGCCGGCTCACCGCCACTATCCGTAAGAATTCCGCCGTATCGGCTCCGCCTGACAATCCCTCCTCCGCTTCCAATACCGTCCCTCGCCCTTGGTACGGCCACGCGATGAATGCCAGGAAGCCCGGCGCTCCTTCCGGTTTCAAAGATTGCAGGTCGCGGATTTTCAATAAATGTAAGATGCGGTGCTCCGGCTTCTCGACATGGCCGTACATCATCGTCGCCGACGTGTACAGCCCCAGCTTGTGCGCCACCCGCATCACTTCCAGCCACGTGTCTGCCGAACACTTGCCCGGCGAAATGCGCTTGCGGATGTCGTTGTCCAGGATCTCCGCCCCGGCCCCCGGCAGCGAGTCCAGCCCCGCTTTTTGCAGCCGTTCCAGCACTGTGCGGTATCCGTCCGCGTCCTGTCCGAGGCCGGAGATGCGCGCGATATGCGCGATCTCCGGCGGCCCCAGCGCGTGCAGCTTCACGTTCGGGAACTCGCTCTTCAAAGTCGAGAAAAGATTCTCGTACCATGCCAGATCGAGGCGAGGGTGCAGCCCTCCCTGCAACAATAGCTGTTCGCCTCCCAATGTCAGCATTTCGTCGATTTTCCGGCGGTATTCGTCCATCGAGGTGATATAGGCCCGCTCCTTGTCCGCCAGCCGGCAGTGGAAACTGCAAAACTTGCAGCCGCTCACGCACACGTTCGTGATATTCACGTTGCGGTCGATCTGCCACGTCACCGTGTCGCCCGGATGCAGGCGGCGGCGCACGGTGTCCGCCGCCGCCATCAGCTCGGCCAGCGGCGCGTCGTTCCACAGCGACATCGCCTCGCGGAACGAAAGCGCTTCGCCTGCCAGCGCTTTGGCGTAAGTATCCGATAAAGCCATTGGAAATTGGTTTTAGACAGACAAAGGTAAGCAAAACAAGCGATACGCAGTATCGTCCGTCCCACCGGAGCCCGCGCGGCAGCGTAGTTTTGGGCGGTTTAGGATAGGGCTGTCCAGTCGGCGTGCTCCATGTCAGTGCGTGCCTCGCCGAAAAGGGTGAAATGTCGTAAAAGTCGCTTCCGCGATTTTTGCAGGATCTCGCCCGCCGCGCGCGACAGAGATTTGGGTGCCTGCCAGCCCCTTTGGTCGGGGTTGCCGAAGCGGTCCGCCGCGCGCGACTGCTGACAAAGGAAATCATCCAAAAGCCGCTTGCGCTTTTGAATAAGATTCCCGTCAGCGCGCGGCACGAACGATTGGGGACGGATAACACCTGAAAACTGACGTTAAAAACCCGTTCTGCGGTATGGAAACAAACAAATAAAAATCGTACCTTTGTCCTTTAAAACGAAATAACAACAAATAATAACAAACAACGACATACGGCAGTGAAAAAAATCAAAGGAGCCCTTATTTCCGTCTTCTATAAGGACGGGCTGGCAGAGATTGTGAAGGAACTTGACAAACAGGGAGTCAAAATATATTCGACCGGCGGCACCCAGACCTTTATCGAAGGTCTGGGCGTGAAAGCCCATGCCGTCGAAGATCTCACCGGCTATCCGTCGATCCTCGGGGGACGCGTGAAAACCCTGCACCCGAAGGTGTTCGGGGGGATTCTCTCCCGTCGGGACAATGACACCGACGTGCAGCAGGTCGCGCAATATGAAATTCCGGAGATCGACCTGGTGATCGTGGACCTCTACCCGTTCGAGCAGACCGTAGCCGACCCGGAAGCTACCGAACAGCAGATTATCGAGAAGATCGACATCGGCGGGATCTCGCTGATCCGCGCCGCCGCCAAAAACTTCAAGGACGTGGCCATCGTGCCGAGCGTGGAGCAGTACGGGTATATCCTCGACCTCCTCAAAAAGCAGGACGGGTGTACGACCCTTGAACAACGGAGGCACCTGGCTGCCGAGGCGTTCAATGTGAGCTCGAACTACGACACCGCGATCTTCAACTACTTCAACCGGACGGAGAATATCCCGGCCTTCAAACAGAGCTTTACCGAAAGCAAGGCGACGCACTTGCGCTATGGGGAAAACCCGCACCAGGCGGCGACCTATTTCGGGGACCTCTCCGCGCAGTTCGAACAGCTGCACGGGAAGGAAATCTCCTATAACAACATGCTGGATATGGATGCCGCGGTGAACTTGATCGCCGAGTTCGGCGATGCCCGAAACAGCGAGCCGGCGTTCGTGATTATGAAACACAACAACGCCTGCGGGGTGGCCGTGCGCCCGACGCTGGTGGAGGCGTGGAAAGATGCTCTGGCGGGGGATCCCGTGTCGGCGTTCGGAGGCGTGCTCATCACCAACCGGGTCGTGGACAAGGCTACGGCCGAGAAAATCAATGAAATCTTTTTCGAAGTCATTATGGCCCCCGGGTACGATGACGATGCGCTGGCGATCCTCGAAACCAAGAAAAACCGCATTATCCTCAAAACCAAAGGGGGCGCTACCGTGCGCAGCGGCAGGCAGTTCCGGTCGCTTTTGGGCGGCGTGGCCCTGCAGGAACGGGATGCCAAAGTAGGGGGGCAGGACTCCGAGGCCAAACCGGTTACGGACAAAACCGTTACCGATGCCGAACTGAAAGACCTCGTGTTTGCCAACAAAATCGTCAAACACTCCAAATCCAACGCCATCGTGCTGGCCAAGGACGGGATGCTGCTGGCCAGCGGGATCGGGCAGACCTCGCGCGTCGACGCTCTGAAGCAGGCCATCGCCAAGGCCAAATCGTTCGGCTTCGATTTGCGGGGCGCGGTTTTGGCATCGGACGCCTTCTTCCCGTTCGCCGACTGCGCCGAGATCGCTCACAAGGAGGGGATCGACACGATTATCCAACCGGGAGGCTCCGTGCGCGACCAGGATACCATCGACTATTGCAACGCCAACGGCATGGCCATGGTCTTCACCGGCTTGCGCCACTTCAAACACTAAACAGCCATGGGACTCTTTTCATTCCTTACGCAGGAACTGGCCATGGACCTCGGTACGGCCAACACCATCATCATCTACAACGACAAGATCGTAGTGGACGAGCCGTCGATCGTGGCCGTGGACCAGCATGCCAACCGGTTGGTGGCCATCGGCAACCGGGCCCGGCAGATGCACGGGAAAACCCACCAGGACATCAAAACCATCCGCCCGCTGCGGGACGGGGTGATCGCCGACTTCACCGCTGCGGAACTGATGATCCGCGGCATGATCAAGATGATCAAGTCCCGCAACAAGATGTTCTCTCCGTCGCTCAGGATGGTGATCTGCATACCGTCCGGGTCTACCAATGTGGAGATCCGCGCCGTACGGGACTCGGCTGAGCATGCCGGGGGGCGGGAGGTCTATATGATCTATGAGCCGATGGCCGCCGCTTTGGGGATGGGACTGGACGTGGAGGCGCCGGAAGGGCACATGGTGGTGGACATCGGAGGGGGGACGGCGGAGGTCGCCGTTATCTCGCTCGGAGGGATCGTCTGCAACGAGTCGATCAATGTGGCCGGGGATGTCTTCACCGAGGATATCCAGACCTACATGCGCCAGCAGCACAACATCAAGATCGGGGAGAGGACTGCCGAGGAGATCAAGATCGCCGTGGGAGCCGCCATCGACAACCTCGACAATCCGCCGGACGACCATATCGTCCGCGGGCCGAACATCATCACCTCGTTGCCGCTGGAGATACCGGTGTCGTATAAGGAGGTGGCCCACGCGCTGGACAAGTCGCTGATGAAAGTCGATGCCGCCATTATGAAAGTGCTGGAGAAGATTCCGCCGGAACTTTATTCGGACATCGTCAAGAACGGCATCTATCTGGCGGGGGGCGGTGCTTTGCTGCGCGGGCTGGACAAACGGCTTTTCCAGAAGACGCGGATACCGTTCCACGTGTCGGAAGACCCGCTTCGCGCGGTGGCGCGCGGGACGGGGATCGCTCTGAAGAACATCGGGCGCTTCTCTTTCCTGATGCGGTAGTCGGGCGGTTACTGTGCTGTGTGCGCAGCATTTCCGCGGGTGCCGTCGATGCAAGAACGGCGGCGAATTGTGCGGGCCGGTGCCAGCGGTGAGCGTAGCGAACCGTGCGGGCTGCAATTCGGGCGAAAATATAATTAACGACACTTCGTTCGGGTTTATCCCGGAGCCAGCGGAGGCGCAAGGGCAGT
>CAZAPI010000071.1:0-7704 GCA_964486945.1 uncultured Rikenella sp.
CACCCCTTTCCCTTTCAAATACTCCGCGGCGTACTCGCCGATCTTTTCGTAAGGCTCGTTCAGCAGTTTTTCGCGCAGCGCTTCGACCGTTTCGGCCTCGTCGATACGGTGGTGTTTGAGTATCGCGCGGAAATTCCTTACCCATGTTCCGTATCCTCTTTCCAGCACGCCGTCTTGATGAGCCGCCTCGCCGCCGAACTGGGCTGGAACTGCCGGAAAGCTATACAACAAAAGAAATCAACCCCATGCCGTTGCAAACAGCATGGTAATCACACTTCTACCCCCTGTGTTAAATTTACCGGATCTGCTGCCGAGATCAAAAGCATGTCAAAACAAAATGCGCCGCCCTTTACAAAAAGACGACGCGCAGATGATAGATAAAAATCCAAGATTATCTACTCCCCGTTGCCGAACCGGCTCGGCGCAATCGGGCGCATATTGTAGTTCGAAGCCATAATGCTCCCGTAAGCCCCCGTGGAACGGATCGAAAGCACGTCCCCCCGCCGGGATACCGGGAACTCGATGTCCCGCGCGAATATGTCCGACGATTCGCAGATCGGCCCCGCAATCGAATACAACCCCATCGGCCGCCCCTCGGCAGCCGCTGTAAGATTCTCGATTTTGTGATGGGCACTGTAGAGCGCCGGACGGATCAGCTCCGTCATCCCCGCGTCGGTAATGGCGAAATCGGAGCCACCCGCCGTAGTCTTGGTGTAGAGCACCCGCGTAATCAACTCCCCGCACTGCGCGACGATCGAACGCCCCAGTTCGAAATGCACCGTCTGCCCCGACGCCACCCGCAGGTTTTCATGGAACGTGCGGAAATAGCCCGCGAAATCCGGCACCGGTTCCGCATCCGGGTTCTGGTAGTCGATCCCCAGGCCGCCACCCATATTGAGATGTTTCAACTCCACGCCTTTCGACTCGAACCACGCCGCAATCTCATTGACCCGCCCCGCCAGCTCGGCGAACGACTCCATCTTGCGGATCTGCGACCCGATGTGGAAATGCAAGCCCACGATCCGGATATTCTCCAAACTGTGCAGCTTCGCCAGCGCCCGGTCCACCTCGGTATAAGAGATACCGAACTTGCTCTCCGACTGGCCCGTCGAGATATACTTGTGGGTTTCCGGCTGCACGTTCGGGTTGATTCGCAGCGCCACGTTCACCACCTTGCCCTGTTTCGCGGCCAGTTCGTTGACCACCTCCAGCTCCTGCAAGGATTCGCAGTTGAAAGCGAAAATCCCCTGCCGGACGGCATACTCGATCTCGCGGTCGCTCTTCCCCACCCCTGCGAAGACGATCTTTTCCGGCGCGAAACCGTTCTCCACCGCGCACTTCACCTCATAGCCGCTCACGCAGTCCGCCCCCAGTCCAGCCCGCTGTATCTCGCGCAGGAGGTGCGGCTCGACGTTGGCTTTCATCGCATAATGGATATGATAGCCGTATTTCGCCGCCTCTGTCGTGGCAGTCTCCAGCGTCCGCCGCAGCAGGTCGAGGTCGTAGTAGTAGAAAGGGGTCGGGGGCACCGCCGTGCCCGGGGTCAGGGTGTATTTGGACATATGCGTGTCGATATTCCTTATTGGGTGTTATATAGTCATCAACGCTCGGGTGCACAGGGGGTGCCCCGAAAGCAAATTTACGAGACGGGGAATGCGTTCCGTCAGGGGACGCCGGGCCAGCCGCCAATGAGCCTTTGGCCGTTTCCGTCCCTGGACGCGGCCCGAGCCCCCAAAAAGCATAAACCCGGAGCCGCAGGGAGGCGGTGATTCGACTTTATTTCCCGCAGTCGCAGTCGAACAGGTGGTCGTTCAGGGCCTGCAAAGTGCACTTCTTGTGTTCCGTGGCGATCAGGATCGCCATGCTCCGGTGATTGGCCCCGTAGGAGATCATCTTGATCGGCACCTCTTTGATGCCGTCGAAGATGCGCGCCGCGAGGCCCACATGCTGGTAGTCGATGCAGCCCACGATGCAGACGATCGTATTGTCGCGGTCTACCTCCACCGTACAGAACGGGCTGAGCTCCCGGATTATTTCATCCAGGTGGCACGTGCTGTCGATGGTCAGCGACACCTCGACCTCCGAGGTGGTGATCATATCCACCGGCGTGCGGTACTTCTCGAACACTTCGAACACCTTACGCAGGAAACCGTACGCCATCAGCATCCGCGCCGAGGTGATGCGCACCACCGTAATGCCGTCCTTGGCCGCGATGGCATGGAAATCCATGGCGTTGTCCTCGCCGTCCGAGATAAGCGTCCCCTCGGCCTGCGGCTCCATGCTGTTCTTGAGCCGCACGTTGATCCCCGCCTCCTTGCACGGCTGTATCGTGGCCGGGTGCAGGATCTTGGCCCCGAAATAGGCCAGCTCGGCCGCCTCGTCGAAACTCATGCGCCGGATCGGGAACGTTTTGTCTACGATGCGCGGGTCGTTGTTGTGCATCCCGTCGATGTCGGTCCAGATCTGCACCTCTTCGGAACCGATCGCCACCCCCATCAGCGCCGCGCTGTAATCGCTCCCGCCGCGACCCAAGTTGCTGATGTTCCCGTCGGCGTCGGTACAGATAAAGCCTTGCGCGATGTAGAAAACATCCGGATCGGTTCCGGTCACCCGTGCGGCCAGCTCACGGCCCAGCCGCACCGTGTCCGGTTTGCCCTCCGGATCGGTGTGCATGAACTCCGGCGAGGTCAGCAGTACCGCCTTGTGCCCCGACTCCTGCATGTGGTAACAGAAGATCGCGCTGGTCAGCAGCTCGCCCTGCGCCAGGATCAGCTTGTCCGACACCTCGCCGCGGTAGGTGAAAATCTCGTTGGCGATCGTGGCCAACACGTCCTCCATCCTCTCCGTGGCCGCCTGTTTGTTCGCCCCCAGCAACTCGTCGATACAGGTCGAGTACTTCTCGCGCAGCATCCCGATCGTCGCTTTCGCCGTTTCGTTATCGCCCGCTTTGACGGCTCCCGAGATCTTCACCAGCGCGTCGGTCGTCCCCGACATGGCGGACAAAACAGTCAGGCGCGCCCCCTCCGAAGCGATGATCCCAGCCACACGGCGCATGTTCGCGGCCGAACCGACCGAAGTGCCGCCGAATTTGAGTGTTTTTATCATGACTTGCGTTAAATTACAAACAATTTGTTTAGTTTTGCATAAACCGTCCGAAAGGGCCGTTTGCAGGCGCAAATTTACACAAATGGCCTGAATTGCAGGCGGCCGGGAATAAATTGTTCAATAATTCAAGAAACTGTTAAAATTATGACAAGCATACCGGCAGTGGTCGAGGAGATCATCAAAAAGAAGCCTTTCCTGGAGAGCGCCCTGATCGAAGGGCTGGTGAACCTGTCGGCCCTGGCGCGCAAGCTCAAGCCGGAGGTGGAGAAACAGGCGGGGCGCGCGGTGAACGACGGGGCGATCATCATGGCCCTCAACCGGCTGGTGCCGCGACTGGAGTTGCTCTCGAACGTCAAATTCCAGAAAGTGATCGAAAATATCGGGGACATCGTGGTACGCTCGAACCTCGCCGACCTGACCTACCAGAACTCCAAGTCGCTGTTCAGCTGCCAATCCCTCTTGCTGGATCATGTACAAAAGACAAAAGACGCGTTCTGCACCTTCTCGCAGGGGATCGGCGAAACGGCGATGGTGGTGAGCAACGCGCTGGTGCCTGTGGCGGAGGACATTTTCCGGAACGAACGCCAGATCGCCAAGTCGGTGTCGCTCTCGTCGATCACCATCAAGTTGCCGGCCGAGAACAGTATCTATCCGGGGGTCTACTACTATATTTTCAAGGAGCTGGCGTGGGACAACATCAATATGGTGGAACTAATCAGTACCACCAACGAGTTCACGGTGGTGGTGCATGACGACGACATCCACCGGGCATTCTCGATCCTGATGGATGTCAAGCGGGGAGCGGCGCTGTAACCCACATGCGGAGGCTGCTCTCCTGCCCGGGCCGGTTGTGCGTGGCGCCGGCTGCCGGAGCCATACATCCGGAGCTATGCGTCAAAGGAGGGACTGTCGGTGCGGGTCAAAGCTACGACACAGGCAGCAATATGGGCCACGATGCCCTTTCCCTACCCTTTCACCCCGCGCTTCGCCGGACACCGGCCCCCAGCAAAGGAGCCTTTGTCCGCTTTAAAATAAATCGTACCTTTGCAAATTGCAGAAACAAAACAACCCATGAGCAAAAAATTCACCGAATATAAGGGACTCGACCTGCCCGCCACCGGCGCCGAAATGCTGGCACAGTGGGACGGGGAGGATACTTTTCACCGGAGCATCGAAACGCGGGAGGGACACCCCACCTTTGTCTTCTACGAAGGGCCGCCGTCGGCCAACGGAGTGCCGGGCATCCACCATGTGATGGCCCGCACGATCAAGGACGTATTCTGCCGCTACAAGACCCAGAAAGGCTTCCTGGTCCACCGCAAGGCCGGGTGGGACACCCACGGGCTGCCGGTGGAACTGGGAGTGGAGAAAAAACTCGGCATCACCAAGGAAGACATCGGCAAGACGATCTCCATCGAGGAGTACAACCGCAAATGCCGCGAAGCGGTGATGGAGTACACCGGACTCTGGAACAAGCTGACGCGCCAGATGGGCTATTGGGTGGATATGGAGAACCCTTATATCACCTACGACAACAAATATATCGAGACCCTGTGGTGGATGCTGTCGCAGCTCTACGACAAAGGGCTTTTGTATAAAGGCTACACGATACAGCCCTACTCGCCGGCGGCGGGAACGGGCCTTTCGAACCACGAGCTGAACCAGCCGGGGTGTTACCGGGATGTGAAGGATACCACTTGCACGGCGCAGTTCAAAATCTTGCGCGACGCGAAGAGCGAATTCCTATTCGCCGGGGACGGCTCCGTGAAAGGAGATTTGTATTTCCTGGCGTGGACCACCACGCCGTGGACGCTGCCGAGCAATATGGCGCTGGCAGTGGGGCCGACTATCAAATATGTGCAGGTGATCTGCGCCAATCCTTATACGGGAAAGGAACAGACGGTGATATTGGCCGCGGACCTGCTGGAAAAGACGATGGCAGGGGCAAAGGTAACGGACTATACCGTCGTGCGGGAATACACGGGGCCAGAGCTGGAGGGGATTCGGTATGAACAACTGATCCCGTGGATCAAACCGGCGCTGACGGAACTCAAAGGGGACGCGTTCCGAGTGATCGTGGCGGACTATGTGACGGTGGAAGACGGGACGGGAATCGTGCATATCGCGGCGACGTTCGGAGCAGACGACGACCGGGTGTCGAAACAGAACGGCATCGCGCCGATGCTGCTTTTGGACAAGGCGGGCAAGTGGCAGCCGATGGTCGACCGGACGGGAAAATTCTACCTCATCGACGAACTGGATGCTGAATTTGCAGCCAAATATGTCGACAAGTCCTATGGGGAGTTTGCGGGCAAGTTCGTGAAGAACGCCTACGACCCGGACAAGACGGACAAGGACGAAACGCTGGACGTAGAGATCTGCATGATGCTGAAAGCGGGCAACCAGGTGTTCAAGATCGAGAAACACACACACAACTATCCGCACTGCTGGCGCACGGACAAACCGGTGCTCTACTACCCGCTCGACTCGTGGTTTATCAAGACCACGGCGGTGAAGGATAAATTGATCGACCTGAATAAAACCATCAACTGGAAGCCGGTATCCACGGGCGAAGGACGTTTCGGGAAGTGGCTCGAAAACCTCGTGGACTGGAACCTGAGCCGTTCGCGGTACTGGGGCACGCCGCTGCCGATCTGGGCGACGGAGGATCACAGCGAATTGAAGTGCATCGGATCTGTGGCGCAGCTTAAGTCTGAGATAGAGAAATCTATTGCCGCGGGGTTGATGACGGAAAATCCGCTGGCATCGTTTAAGGAAGGAGATTTTTCGAAGTCCAATTACGAAAGTTTCGACCTGCACCGGCCGTATGTGGATAATATCGTACTGGTGTCATCGAAAGGGGAACCTATGCGGCGCGAGAGCGACCTGATCGACGTGTGGTTCGACAGCGGGGCAATGCCGTACGCACAGGTACACTATCCGTTCGAGGTTTCTGCGGCCGATTTTCGGGGCAAGATCTACCCGGCGGACTTCATCGCCGAAGGAGTCGACCAGACCCGCGGCTGGTTCTTCACGCTCCATGCACTATCGACGATGCTGTTCGACAGCGTGGCATTCAAGAACATCATCTCCAACGGCTTGGTGCTGGATAAGAACGGCAACAAGATGTCGAAGCGGCTGGGGAACGCAGTCGACCCGTTCGAGGTGATGGACAAATACGGGCCCGATGCGGTGCGGTGGTACATGATCTCCAACTCGCAGCCGTGGGACAACCTCAAGTTCGACGTGGACGGAGTGGACGAGGTGCGGCGCAAATTCTTCGGGACACTCTACAACACGTACAGCTTCTTCGCCTTGTACGCCAATGTAGACGGCTTTACAGGCTCCGAACCGGAGGTTCCGATGGCAGAGCGGCCGGAGATCGACCGATGGATCATCTCGTTGCTGAACACATTGGTAAAAGACGTGACGACCTCTCTGGAAGCATATGATCCGACACCGGCGGCGCGGGCGATCAGCGATTTCGTGAACGAGAACCTATCGAACTGGTACGTACGGCTGAACCGCAAACGGTTCTGGGGCGGCGGAATGACGCAGGATAAGCTGGCGGCATACCAGACGCTCTATACCTGCCTTAAGACGGTGACCCTGCTGGCAGCGCCGTTCGCGCCGTTCATCACAGACCGGATTTTCCGGGACCTGACGCACGACGAGGCGGGATCCGTGCATCTGGCAACGTTCCCGGAATACAATGCCGCCTTGGTAGACGAGGAGCTGGAGCGGAGGATGGAGTTGGCGCAACGGGCATCGTCGATGGTGCTGGCCCTGCGACGCAAGGTGAACATCAAGGTGCGGCAACCGTTGCAGAAGATGATTATTCCGGTGCTGGATCCGGCGGTGCAGAACCGTTTGGAAGCGGTCGAAGGGCTGATCCTCAATGAAGTGAATGTCAAGGAGGTGGAGTATATCCACGAAACGACGGGCATCATCACCAAACGGATCAAACCGAATTTCAAGACCTTAGGACCGAAGTACGGCAAGCAGATGAAAGCGATCGCGGCAGCGGTGGCGGATTTCTCGCAGGAGGATATAGCTGCGATCGAAGCGTTGGCTGAAAGTGCGACCTACGACCTGACTATTGCCGGGGGAGAGGTTCTGCCGGTGGAACGGACCGATTTCGAGATCACCTCGGAAGATATGCCGGGCTGGCTGGTGGCGACCGAAGGGACGCTGACTATCGCCCTGGACATCGAAGTGACGCCGGAGCTCCGGGCTGAGGGGATCGCGCGCGAGTTGGTGAACCGCATCCAGAACCTGCGCAAGGAGCAGGGCTTCGAGGTGACGGACAAGATCAAAGTCATTGTGGAGTCGAATCCGGAGACGGACGATGCGGTGCGCAAATATGCGGACTATATCGCGGCGCAAACTTTGGCGCAGGGTGGCGTGACAGTGACTGCCGGCAAACAGCGCTCGGATATCGAGATCGACGACCTGCCGCTGACGGTAACGGTGGATAAACTGTAACCGATCTTTAAAAAGTAAGCGATACGTAGTATCGCCCGTCCCGCCGGAGTCACCCGGATGCCGCCCACGTAGGGCAGTTCCGTACGGTTGGGGTAGCTACACTCCATTTGGAGT
>CAZAPI010000072.1:0-7630 GCA_964486945.1 uncultured Rikenella sp.
AGCGGGCTTGCACGCTCTGCCGAGCGGCGAGGAGCAAGACCGAAGGTCGACAAAGGAACAGTGCCAGGCGGCACAATGCAAAATAACCGATCCGTTATTTTACCGGGGCGAAAAAGGGTTGCATTTCCGATTGGAACTTATCCAGCTTGAAACCGCTCCACATCCGCACGATTTTGCTCTCCGTCGGCTCCACCAGCACGAAAGTAGGATAGAGCCCGATCCCGTACGGCACCGCCGCACCATCTTTGAGCAGCTCGCCGTCCGACAGGTTCGGCCACTCGAACGGCTTGCGGTACCGGTACATCTCTATCCAGCCGTCGTGGTTGTCGCTCAGCATTACACCCACTACCGCCAGCGAATCGGCATGCCGTTCCGTATACTTGGCCACCTCCGGGAACGAGGCGTGGCACCGCGGGCAGTTCGAAGTCCAGAAGAGTACCAGCAGGTATTTGCCATCCTTGCCGGCATAATCCGACAGGTACGAGTAGTTGCCTTCGGTGTCGTGCACCTCGACATCATACAGTTTGTCGCCCGTTTTCACCGTCCCGGCCGGTTTCTGGCCCGAGGCCGGAGCGGCGGCGAAAGCGCAGAACGCACCCAGCGCCAGTGAGAGAAAGAGTTTTCTTTTCAGCATAGGTCATTATATGTTATCGGTTAGTAGTTTCCGATTGTTCGTCCGGATACGGTTCGATCATCCGGCTTTGGAAATCGCCCTGCCCGGGATACCTCCGCCGACGACCCTGCCCTGCGCGTCGATCGGCACATAGGTCGGCTTCGACTCGATCCGGTACAGCATGTACGTTCCTCCGAAACATCCCTTCCCCTCCGAAATATGCTTCCGCGGCAGCTCGTTCCACCGTACCACGTCGCGCCACTGATCCTTGTCCGCGTCCGGACACACAATCTCCAGACGGTCGCCATACTTCATATAAATCTCTTTCATCTGCGGAAGAGTTGCGTGGCACGGCCCGCAACCCACGCTTCAAAAGTCAGCAGTACATATTTTCCCTTCCCGGCATAGTCCGGGAGAGCTTGCATGCCCGACCAGTCGTATTGGTTCCTGCAATATTCCCGAATGGCTCGCCCCACCTGCGGTACATGCGACGGGAAGCCTTTCGCTCTGTTGGTACCGGGTTGCAAAAAGGGACTCCCCGCAACGGGAAGTCCCTTCAAAGTTATGCAATTCAGTCGGTTATTTCGCAATAATCAGGAAGTAATTCTTTTTTCCTTTCTGCACCAGCAGGAATTTATCCGAGATCAGGTCGGCTGCCGTCACCGTCTGTTCCGGCTCGGCCACTTTCGTCCCGTTCAGCGAGATGCCGCCGCCCTGGATCAGCCGCCGCAGCTCCCCTTTCGATGCGAATATCGCCGCTTTTTCCGTACACAGCGCCGAGAGCGGAATGCCATTCCCTTGGGTAAAATCGGCGAGTGCGATCTCGAACTGCGGCACCCCTTCGAACACTTCGAGGATCGTCCGCTCGTCCGCCGCCTTCAGGGCCTCCGCTCCGCCGCCGAACAGGATCGAGCTGGCCGCCACCGCCCGTTCGTAGTCCTCGCGCGAGTGGATCATCACCGTAACCTCCTCGGCCAGCGTCTTCTGTAATTTGCGCAGATGCGGCGCTTCGCGATGCTCGGCGATCAGCGCCTCGACCGTAGCTTTGTCGAGCATGGTGAATATCTTGATATACCGCTCGGCATCCTCGTCGCTCACGTTCACCCAGAACTGGTAGAACTTGTACGGCGAGGTGTAGTTCGGATCGAGCCACACGTTGCCGTTCTCGGTCTTCCCGAACTTGGTGCCGTCGGCTTTCTTGATAAGCGGGCAGGTCAGCGCGAACGCTTCTCCGCCGGCCTTGCGCCGGATCAGCTCGGTCCCGGTGGTGATATTCCCCCACTGGTCGGACCCGCCGAGCTGCAATTTACACCCTTTGGTCTCGTACAGCGTCAGGAAATCGAACCCTTGCACCAGCTGGTAGGTGAATTCGGTGAACGACATCCCTTCGCCTTCGCCGGAGAAGCGTTTTTTTACGGAGTCCTTGGCCATCATGTAGTTGACGGTGATGAGCTTTCCGATATCGCGGATAAACCCGAGGAAGGTCTGCTCTTTCATCCAGTCGTAGTTGTTCACCAGCTCGGCGGCGTTCGGAGCTGTGCTGTCGAAGTCGATCAGTTTGGAGAGCTGCGCCTTGATCGCCGCCTGGTTGTGCCGCAGGGTCGGTTCGTCGAGCAGGTTGCGTTCCAGCGACTTTCCGCTGGGGTCGCCGATCATCCCGGTAGCTCCTCCGATCAGGGCGATGGGCTTGTGCCCGCAGCGCTGGAAGTGCTTGAGCATCATTATGCTCACGAGGTGACCGATGTGCAAAGAGTCGGCCGTAGGGTCGATCCCCACATAAGCGGTGGTCATCTCTTTCTTGAGTTGTTCGGCAGTGCCGGGCATCATGTCGTGTATCATGCCCCGCCAGGTCAGTTCCTCGATAAAATCCATCGGTTCGGTTGTTTTTTTATGCAAATATAAGCCTTTATTTTTGCATTTAACCGTTCGGTTATTATGTAATTCCGCGCCAGGGCGGGCCGGCGGTGCATTTCGCGGCGGACAGCGTGCATCTCAAACGGGGAAAGAATGTCCTTACGGCTGTGTGGCGAAAGATCCGCGCGGGGAATGTGCTGAACGACCGAATCGAGTGGCATTATGCAGGCGATAAGGAAAGCGCTGCGCAGGAGTTCGAGACGAAGAGGAAGCACGGCGGATTCCGGCCGGTACCGGCCGGATAGAGAAGCAGGGCTGTCCGGATCGTATCCGGAACAGCCCTGCCTGTTAAAAAAACGAGCGACCCGCTGAAAAAGGCGCTACGCCTGCCCGAAGCCTCCGCCGAAACCGACGATAGGGGGTGTTTCCGGCGTGTGCATCTCGATCTTGCCCACGATATTTTCGTACCGCGCGATATTTTCCTGCAATGACTGCAACAACCGCTTGGCATGCTCCGGTGTCAGGATGATACGGCTCTTGACCTGCGCCTTGGGCATGCCAGGCATCATGCGCACGAAATCCAGCACGAACTCGGAAGCCGAATGGGAAATCACGGCCAGATTGGCGTAAGTCCCCTGCGCCACTTCCTCGTTCAGTTCAATGTCCAGCTCGACTTTCTGATCGGTCATAATTCGATTGCTTTTGAACAAAGGTAGACGAAAAAAGGGACCCCGGCGGGTCCCTTGTACAGTTTTTATCAACAATCGGTCAACACGCACTAAATAGCGTCCCCGAGCGCATTGTAAAATTTGTATTCGATCATTCCCAGCGAGTCGTTCGGGATGATCTTGATCACTGCCCCGTACTTCACGCACCACTTGACGCGCTTGCTGACAATCCCCCGGTTGATATACGCCGCCACGTAAGGATGCACGTGTATTTTGAGCAGTTTGTAATGCTTTTCTTTGGTAAAGTATGCGATCTGGTTCTCGATTTGCGCGTCCAGCAGCACCGACGGCGCGATCTCGCCCGTCCCGTGGCACGTCGGGCACTTCTCGTTGATTACGATCTGCGTTTCCGGCCTTACTCGCTGCCGGGTGATCTGCATCAGGCCGAACTTCGTCAGCGGCAGGATATTGTGTTTGGCCCGGTCGTTCGCCATCGCTTTGCGCATCGCCTCCAGCACCGCATTGCGGTTCTGCGCCGTGTGCAGGTCGATGAAGTCGATCACGATGATCCCGCCCATGTCTTTCAGCCGCAGCTGCCGGGCGATCTCCGGCACGGCATTCAGGTTGCATTCCAGCGCGTTCGCCTCCTGCGTTTCGTCGCTTTTGGCCCGTTTGCCGCTGTTCACGTCGATCACGTGCAGCGCCTCGGTATGCTCCACGATCAGGTATGCCCCGCGCTTGAACACGACGGTACGCCCGAACAGCTGTTTGATCTGCTTGGTGATGTCGAACTGGTCGAAAATCGGGATATTCCCTTTATACAGCTTGACGATTTTCTCGGCCTCCGGCTCGATGGCCGAGATGTAGTCTTTCACCTCGCGGAAGATCTGTTCGCTGTCCACATGGATATGGGTGAACGAGTCGTTGAGCAGGTCGCGCAGGATGGTCGTGGTGCGGCTCTCCTCGCTGAGCAGCAGGTGCGGCGGCTGGGCATGCTGAAGCTCGGCCAGAACTCCTTCCCACTTGGCGATCAGGCTGATGATGTCCGCTTCGATATCCTCGGCGGTCTTGCCTTCGGCGGCCGTGCGGACGATAGCCCCGTAGTTGCGGGGCAGGATGCCTTCGACGATCGATTTCAGGCGTCTCTTCTCCTCGTTGGAGCGTATTTTCTGCGATATGTGTACCTTGCTGGAAAGGGGTATCAGCACCAGGTGGCGACCGGCGATCGATATGTCGCTGGTGATGCGCGGTCCTTTGGTCGAGATCGGCTCTTTGGCGATCTGTACGATGATGTTCTGGCCGTTACTGAGCACGTTGGCGATTTTGCCCTCTTTGCCCAGATCGTTCTGGACCTTCAGCGAGGAGAAATCGATCTTCTGGTGCTTGCCGTTGACCTGCTTGACCACGTCGTTGAGGCTGTGGAACGCGCTGCCGAGGTCGAGGTAGTGCAGAAAGGCGTCTTTCTGGTACCCCACGTCGACGAAGGCGGCGTTCAGCCCGCCCATCACTTTGTGGACCTTTCCGAGATAGATATCGCCGACGGTAAACGAGCTCTTTGTCTTCTCGCGGTTGAGTTCGACGAGCTGTCCGTCTTCCAGCAGGGCGATTTCGATCTCGGTCCCGGCGGAATGGATTACTAACTCTTTTGTCATTTCGTATTCTCTAAATACTGTATATTAACGCACGAATACCCGGATTGAGTATATGTCGCGCGACGGGGTCGGATAAAAACAAAACCTAAAGGCCGCCGCGCATGAGAGTCCGGGGACTTTAGGTTTTCGAGTATCATTTCCGGAGGGGCCGGTGCGGCGTGTGGCCGGAAGGTTCCGGAACCTCCGGAAAAATCTACCTATTTTTTCTTTTTATGACGGTTCTTGCGAAGACGTTTCTTGCGCTTGTGGGTAGATATTTTGTGCCGTTTTCTTTTTTTTCCGCTTGGCATAGCTACGTGGATTAAAGTTTGACAATCAGGTTAATTATTTCGTTCGGCCGATCCTTTGCCGCTCTCCCCTTCCGGCGGCGCGGCAAAAAAAAGGATGCGGCTTTAGTTCTTGGCAACGGATTTGGCTTTCACTTCGCCGGCGAAAGTCTTGGACGGCTTGAAAGCCGGGATATTGTGCGCGGGAATGGTGATGGTGGTGTTCTTGGAGATATTGCGGGCCACTTTCTGCGCACGGCGTTTGATGATAAAGCTGCCGAAGCCGCGCAGGTAGACATTATTCCCTGCCATCATGGTCTCCTTGATGTTCTCCATGAAGGATTCCACCACCTGCTGCACCTGTACTTTCTCGATGCCTGTGCTTTTCGCGATTTCGTTGACGATATCTGCTTTTGTCATGACGAATGTCGTTTTGTTTATTTATGTGATTACTATTTCTTTACGTCGCAAACGGATTGCAAATATAGAGTAAATTATTGAGAATCGCCCAACAAAAGTGAATTAAATAATTCTTTCAGGCTGATTTTCAGGCCCGGATGGACATAATCGGGTCTGATTTCAGCCGCCGGCTCCAGGGCGAAACGCCGCTCGGCCAGCCGCGGATGGGGTATCGCAAGGCGTTCCGTATCAATAATTTGCGAGTCGTAGAACAGAATATCGATGTCGATGTTCCGCCCCCGGTATATGCGTCCGCCCCCGGCGCCGTATTCCGGCGCATGCTCCGGCCGCCCTAACTCCCTCTCGATCCGCTGGATAGCTTCCAGAACCTCTTCCGGGCCGAGTGATGTCCGGACGATTACCGCCTGGTTCAGGAACGGCAGCGGTTCTTCGCCTTCGGCGAACGTTCCCCACGGTTCCGTCTCGTATTCCCGCGAGGCTGCGACGACCGGCCCGACCGTATTCCCGATACGCAGCCGGGCGGCCGCGAAAAGGGCCGCCCGATCGCCGAGGTTGCCGCCCAGCAGGAGCATGACTGTATGCGATGCCGGTCCCACCGTTTATGCCAGCAGTTTGCGGAGCGAGGCCAGCAGGATGTCGCAGTTCTCCCGGGTAATATTGAGGGCAGGCAGCAGCCGGAAAGTGTTTTTGTCGGACGAAGACCCGACGAAGATATGCTCGTCGAAGAGCAGCTTTTTGCGGAACGGTGCGCTCTCTTCGTTGAGTTCGATCCCGATCATCAGCCCTTTGCCCCTCACCTCCTTGATGTTCGGCAGTTTCTTGAGCTCGGTCATCAGGTAATCCCCCATTTTCGCGGCATTGTCCACGAGTTTGTCCTCGGCCATCACTTCGGCGACGGCCAAAGCGGCGGCACAGGCCAGATGGTTGCCCCCGAAAGTGGTGCCCAGCATGCCGTATTTCGGCGCGATGTGGGGCGCGATCGAGATGGCCCCCACCGGGAAGCCGTTGCCGATCCCTTTGGCCATCGTATAGATGTCGGCATTCACGCCGGCCCAGTCGTGCGAGTAGTATTTCCCGGTCCGCCCGCAGCCGCACTGCACGCTGTCGGCGATATATACCGCCCCATATCGGTCGCAAAGTGCCCGGATCTTCCGCAGATAGTCGTCGGAAGCGATCCGTATCCCGCCGACGCCCTGAATCCCTTCGAGAATGACGGCAGCGATCTCTCCACCTTGTTCGGCAAAGAGTTTTTCGAGTTCCTGCTCGTCGTTCAGGGTGACGAAAATCACGTTGGGGGTTTCGTTGACCGGTGCCACGATGTTAGGATTGTCGGTAGCGGCGACGGCGAGCGAGGTGCGCCCGTGGAATGAGCCGTGCATGGCGACGACTTTCTTCCGCCCGGTGTGGAACGAGGCGAGTTTCAGGGCGTTCTCATTAGCTTCGGCACCGGAGTTGCACATAAAGAGCTGGTAGTCGTCGTGTCCGGACAGCTTGCCGAGTTTGTCGGCCAGTTCGTGCTGCGCGCTGATCTTCACAGAGTTGGAATAGAACCCCACTTTATTGATCTGGTCGGTCATCCGTTCCACATAATGGGGATGGGTATGACCGATCGAGATCACGGCGTGGCCGCCGTAAAAGTCGAGGTATTTTTCGCCTTTCTTGTCCCAAACGTCGGAGCCGAGGGCTTTCACGATCTCGATGTCGTAAAGAGGATATACGTCAAATAGTTTCATGGTCGTTGTCGTTTTATGGTTCTGCTATTTTGCACTGTATCGCTTGGAACAGTGCAAAATAACAGTAGGGTTAAAATTTAGTTTCCGCGTTAGCGGTCAGCCCGCCGGTGCCGCTCGGCACTCGAGCCGGGAGTATACTCCGCCTTAGGCGGAGGGCTATATTGGGTAGTTACAGCCCTGGCGGAGTGCCCGCGGCACCCTCCGCTGGCTGCGGGACATATAAAGAATTGTACTTTTAAAATGTCATGCGATGCGTAGCATCGCCCGCCCGGCGGGGGCACCCGCGGCCTGCCCGGCCCGAGGGCAGTTCCGTACTTAGGGTAGAGACTGCTATTTCGGAGTACCCGAAAGCACCGCCCGCATGCTTTGAGGGCAATTCAGTTTCGTTTGGCTTTTGCCAAACGAAACTGAATTGCCGCGGGCG
>CAZAPI010000073.1:0-7538 GCA_964486945.1 uncultured Rikenella sp.
GAGCGGGCGATACTGCGTATCGCATGACCATACAGGAAACAAAAATTCCCGCGCCTGCGCACCAGCGATGTCCTGGTCGCAGGCGAGCCCGTAAGGCGCGCGGGGGGATGCGCGCCGGGACAAATAAGGCCGTACGGCGGAGCGCGCCAGCGGCGGCCCGAAAACGAGAGAGCAGGTAGTGCATTCCGTAGAGAGATTGCGGCCCGCGCACTATTGCGGGAATGGTTTTCGTGCCGGAGCCAGCGGAGGGGCTTGCCGAGGGTTGTGTCCCTACGCCGGGGGTGGGTTGCCGTTCCGGCTTCCTCCTTGCGCCTCGGCCATTCAGGCAAGCTTAATGGCGATTCGGCTGCGGCGTTGGTTCGGGCCGCCCCCTGTCACAGAAACTGTTTTCGTCCCGGAGCTTGCCGGTGTTAGGGAAAGTTGCCTCTCGACCGGGATGTTCGGGGGTACTGCCGGCTCCGGCCGAAAAAGTTTCCGGATCTGTCTCGCTGTATCCCGTCGTAGGGCCGGCGATTAATCGCATAAAAATAAGTATCTTTGCAGAATAACCACGAGGGTAAGCGGATGTTTCTGGAACGGATTTCGATACTGAATTTTAAAAATATACCGGAGGCGGAGCTGGAGTTCTCGGCCAATGTCAACTGTCTGGTGGGGGACAACGGTACGGGTAAGACGAACCTGGTGGACGCGGTGTGGTACCTGTCGATGAGCAAAAGCTCGGTGGGGCTGACGGACGGCCAGTCGGTGCGGCACGGGGAGGACTTCTTTATGCTGGACGGTCGTTATTCGCTCGGCGGCGGGGAACAGCGCGAAGGGGTGGTGTGCAGCTTCAAGCGGGGCGGAGGCAAGGTCATTAAGCGCAACGGCAAAGAGTACGACCGGGTCACGGAGCATATCGGGCTGCTGCCGATCGTGATGGTGTCGCCGGGCGACACGGCGCTGATCCACGAATCGGGGGACGAACGGCGGCGGTTCCTCAATTCGTTCCTCTCGCAGACGGATTGGGAATACCTTCAGGCGATGGTCAGGTACAATCACCTGTTGCAGGAACGCAACAGGCTGTTGAAAGTGGGCTGCGTGGGGTTCGATGAGGTGTTGGAGGTGCTGGATATGCAGCTTGCGGAGGTGGGGACGCTGGTGCATGTCAAGCGGGCCGAGATGATCGTGCGGCTGGCTCCGAAGGTGGCGGAATACTACGCGATCCTGTCGTCGGACAGGGAAGCGGTGGAGGTTTCGTACAAATCGGAACTGTCGGAGACTCCTTTCGCGGAGCTGTTGGAGGCGTCGCAGGAGAAGGACAGGGCTTGCGGCTTCACGAACTGCGGGGTCCACCGGGACGACATGAAGCTGGAGATACTGGGCTTTCCGATCCGCAAGTACGGTTCGCAGGGGCAGCAGAAGTCGATGCTTCTGGCTTTGAAACTGGCGCAGTTCGACATTATCCGGGAGCTTCGGGGGGTCAAGCCGATCCTGCTGCTGGACGATGTGTTCGACAAGCTGGATATGGCGCGGGTGGAGCAGCTGATCGGGATGGTGTCGTCGGACCGGTTCGGCCAGATTTTCATCACGGACAGCAACAAGGTGCGGTTGGAGGGGATTTTGAGCAAGCTGACGGAGAATTACAAGCTGTTCGGGGTCAGCGGGGGTGTGTTTACGGAGGTATAGTTTTTGGGGAGGGGGCGTTAGCGTTGTGGGAGGGTCTTTGCTTCGGCGGCGGCCCGGCGTAAGTGGGGATGTTGCGGTAAGGCGGATGCTGTTTTGCTCCGGAAGTCCAGGCTGCCGGAGCAAAACGGGGGCGGAGAGCGGGTGTTGGTTCGTTGAGTGCAATCCTGCGGATTCCCGGGCGCCCCGGAGGAGGGCAGGGGCGCTCGAAAATGAGAGAGCGAATAGCTGGGTTTCCATGGTGTAATAGCGGGCCACCCCGTGGAGGGGCGTGGGTAGCCGATAGGGGTAGTTATAGTTTTGCATCCGGCAGGTGGGCGGCTCGAAGGGGGTAATTACAGTCAGTAAGATTGCGTGAGCAGTTTCCCCGGGCGGAGGGCCGCAGCCGGTTGCTGACGCTCCGCAGGCTGCGGCCCGAATAATAAAATGAGTAGTGCCATTCGTAGGATTGCCGTAGCCACCCCTCCCGGGCGTAGGGTCAGTGTTGCCGGGGCGCTGCGGCTGGGCTGTAATTGCTGCGGCCCGGGAGTGCGAACGAGTAGGCGGGGCGGGAGAATGGCCCTTTTTACCAAAAGGGCGGTGAGGGTTTCAGGGTTGAATTTTTAGGATCGGATATGCGACGCACGGAACCTATAAGTGTGGGCGAGCTGCTGGACGAGTTTTTCAGGGACAGGCCGCTGGGGCCGGCATCGATGGAGGGCCGGGCGGTGGAGTTGTGGGCCGAGGTGGCGGGCGATTATGTGGCGCGCTGCACGGAGGATGTCTATATCCGCGGCGGGGTGCTGTACGTGAGTTTTTCGTCGTCGTCGGTGCGGGCAGAGGTTTTTATGCGCCGCAAACTGTTGGTCGCCCAGCTCAATGCCCGGATACGGGCCAAGGTGGTGCGCTCGATCGTGGTGAGGTGATTCGATGGGGTTTACTCTTAGTTTTTAGTCGAATATGAAGATCAGTATCGTCGTTCCGGTTTATAATGTGGCCCCGTGGATCGAAGGGTGCCTGGGGTCGGTGTTCGCGGGCGGGGCGGATTCGGCGGAGAACAAGCTGGAGTGTATCGTGGTGGATGACTGCGGTACGGACGGCTCGATGGGGATCGTGGAGACGCTGGCCCCGGCGGCGCAGGCGGCGGGGGTGGACTTCCACATCGTGAGCCACATCCGCAACCGGGGGCTGGCGGCGGCGCGCAACACGGGGACGGCGGTGGCGACGGGGGATTACGTTTTCTACCTGGACGGGGACGACGAACTGGAACCCCGGGCGCTGGCGAACATGGCGCAGACGGCGGTGTGTGCGGACTATCCGGACTGGGTGCAGGGCAATTTCCGGCGGGTGGATGCGGGAGGCAAAGCGGTGGAGGATACGGTCTATTTCAATCCGGCGGAGCCGGTCTACGGAGACCGGGCGGCGGTGGTGCGCAATTTCGACCGGCTCAATTTCACCAATGCGACGAACAAGCTGATCCGGCTGGATTTCATCCGCGAGAACGGGCTGGAGTTCTGCGACGGGCTGATCTACGAGGATTCGCTGTGGTGCATGCAGGCTTACGGTGCGGTGGAGCGGGTGGCGACGCTGGGGGCGCTGACGTACCGCCACAACCTGCGCGAGGGGTCGATCATGCGCAGCGCGATGACGCAGACGAAGCTGGATTCGCTGCTCTATATCGTGGAGCGGCTGTCGGAACTGCCGCGGGATGTGAATGTGGAGCATCGGGCGGTGTTCAATGCGGTGTACGGGATGAAGCACCTCTACATGGGGCCGTTCGGGGGGGCGTACCGGCGGCAGTGGATGGCGGCGTTGTGGGATTCGGGGGTGCAGCACATGGAGGCGGACATGGGGGGCTTGCAGCCGCTGAGCAGGCTGGTGGCGCGGGCGCTGCGTTTGCGGCTGTTCTGGGCGCGGGTGTATCTGGGGTGCCTGTTGTGGGCTTACGGGTTGTTCCTGCGGTTCGTCCGGCAGGGTGCGCCCGGTAACAGGAATAAAGGCTTCCGGCAGGCGGGCCGGTAGCCGGTAAAATATATCGGGCGGGGAGATGAATTGTCTAACGAACCTTTCTGCGGCATAGCGCAATAGATGTCGAGGATCTCATACAGTGTAAAGAACGTGAAAGTGTCGCTGGCATTCTACATGCTGGTGCTGGTGCTGAATTTCTTCTCGAGGCGCATATTCCTGGAGGTGCTGGGCAACGAGCTGGTGGGGTTGTCGGAGACGGTGTCGAGCTACATCGGGTTTCTGAACCTGGCGGAGATGGGGCTGACGGTGGCGATCGCCAATGTGCTCTATGCGCCGCTCTACCGCGGGGACCGCGAGCAGGTGACGGAGCTGGTGTCGCTGCTGGGCTGGCTGTTCCGGCTGGTGGGCGTCCTGATCGGGGCGGCGGGGCTGCTTTTCGCAGCGTTCATCCCGTGGATATTCGCCAAAGACATTGCGGGAGGGCTGGATCCGGGGCTGATCTACGCGGCCTATTTCACGTTCCTGACCACCACGCTGCTGAGTTACCTGGTCAATTACAAGCAGAACCTGCTGGTGGCGGACCAGAAGGGATATGCGGTGACCAAGGTGTTCAATCTGTGCCTGATCCTGAAAGTGCTGCTGCAAATGGCGCTGGTCGAATGGGCGGGGGCGGGTTACCTGACGTGGCTGGCGCTGGAGGTGGTTTTCGGAGTGGTCTTCGCGGTGTGGTTAGAGGCGGTGGTGCGGCGGGTCTATCCGTGGCTGTGCTCGTCGCCCGGACTGGGGCGGGGGCTGGTCCGCAAGTACCGGGAGGTGTTCGCGGGGGCGCGGCGCATCTTCGCGCACCGCATAGCGGGCTTCGTGCTGGTGCAGTCGGATAAACTGGTGATCTCGCAGCTGATCTCGCTCTCGATGGTGGCTTTCTATACGAACTATTCGATCATTATCAATCGGGTGACGACGTTCATCACGGGAACGTTGCAGAACAGCTACGCGGGGGTGGGCAATTTGGTGGCGGAGGGGAACCGGGAGAAGGTCAAGCTGGTGTTCTGGCAGTTCAACGCGATGTATTTCTGGCTGGGGGGGACGGTGGCGTTCACGTTCTATATGCTGGTCAATCCGTTGATCGGGCTGTGGTTGACTCCGGACCGCTATGTGCTGTTTTCCCAGCCAGTGGTGCTGATGCTGGTGGGGACGTTGTTCATCGGCCTGATCCGGCAGACGGTGCAGTATTTTCTGAATGCCTACGGGTTGTATCACGATGTCTGGGCGGCGTGGACGGAGGCGGGGTTGAATGTGGCGATTTCGGTGTGGGCGTGTCTGCACTACGGGGTGGCGGGGGTTGTGGCGGGGACGCTCCTCAGCACGGGGCTGTTCGTGTTGCTGTGGAAGCCGTATTTTCTCTATAATCGGGGGTTCCGGGAACCGTCGGGTGAGTATTGGCTGACGGTCTTGAAGTATATCGCGATCCTGGCGGGATCGTGGCTGCTGGCCGGCTGGCTGGTGGGGCTGGGTTGGCTGCCGTTGCCGACGACGTGGGGCGGTTTGGCGGTCGATGCTTTGGCGGTGCCGCTGATTTACGGGCTCGTTTGCGGGGCGGCGATGTATGTCCTGTCGGGGGGAATGCGCTGTTTCGTGAAGCTGGTGGCGGATTTGCTGCGGGGTGCATGGAAGAAATGGAGGGTGAAGTTGAGGCCGGGTGGACGTTAAGCGGATGCGGGCCGGAGGTCGCGCGCTAACGGAAATCCGGCGAAAAGCCTTACGGCTTTCCGATTGGATTTCCTACGTTAGCGGAGCGCGCGACGAATTCTGCAAATACCCAACCAGCCATATTTCGCAAACAGGAGGAAATAGGAGAGGACTGCGCTCCCGCGCGGGGCCGCGTGCTCGCGGCGAGCGGGCGATACTGCGTATCGCATGACCATATATAGGCAACAATCCAGGCCCCGCGACTGCAGAGCGAGGCCCCATTGGGGCTTTTACTGGCAGTAACGCCCCTGAGCCTCCCCGGCGCGAGACTGCAACCTAAAGGTCTTGCCCGCCACTGATTCCGGACTGCAAAACAATCAAACCCTACGATTAAACTTTTATCAGGCGCAAACAGGGAGACAACGGCTCCTACCGGCCGGATCTACCGAAACGCTGATACGTCGACCACCACATCATCGAGCCGGAAAACGGCGGCAGAGACAGGTTTCATCCTCAGGCAGACCGACTCCTTACCGGCCGACCACCGGACATCTTCGACTCCCGTACCATAGACATACTGCGCACCGGAAAAATAGGCCGGCAAGGTTGCCTCGACACTCCGGCCGGCAGGATTGACAGCGACCAGATAGCACGGCCCGTTTACAGGCTCGCGCACGTAAACCATCGGATAAGGCTTGTCGATGTCGCTGACAAGCCTCCAGCCACTCCGGGTGGCCAACGCGGGAGTCTCTTTCCGCAGGGCCAGCAGACCGCGCACGTAGTTCAGCAAAGACTCCGGATCGCCATCCTGAGCAGCGACAGTGGGCCGCTGGGGATCAGGATCGAGAGGCAGATAGAGCGAATCGGCAGGGCCCGCCGAGAAGCCAGCGGTCGGACCATCGGCCCACTGCATAGGAGTGCGACTGCCCGAGCGATTGGCATTGCGGCCCATGATGCTGCCTTCTTTCTCAGGCCAGTCAGGCAGAAAACGCATGCCGATCTCGTCGCCGTAGTAGATGAACGGAGTGCCGGGCATAGTCAGCAGGAAAGTCATGGCGACTTTCAGCTGCCGGGGATCGGTGCGATCGCCGCACGAAAGGCGCTGGCAGTCGTGGTTGGCGGTGGGCAGGGCGATATAGCCGAGACCCACCGTCTTGCCACGCTGGTGAGTGTAGTTGTCGACGAACTCCCGGATCTGTCCGCCGCCGAGGGTCTGGAAGTAACAGGTGTCCTGCCGGATCTCGACGCCCTCTTTGTTGAAGAAGAGCGACGGGAAGCCGGGAGTATTGAACTGCATCATGAAGTCGATATGGAACCCGGCAGGAATGGCCTCCTCGGGGCGGCTCCACTCGGAGATGAGTACGCCGTCGGGATAGCGCGCGCTGAACCACTGGCGCATCTCGCGCCACAGTTTGCGGGTCTCGACATAACCGGAGTCGTTCTTGATCAGGCTGGCTGCCATGTCGACGCGGAATCCGTCCACGCCTTTGTCCATCCAGAAAGCGATGATGTTCTTGAGTTCGCGCCGCACAGCCTGCGGCCCCGGAGCGTCGACGGACTGTTCCCATGGGTTATCGGGGTTGGGCCGGGCGAAGCCGTAGTTCAGGGCGGGCTGGCAGTCGAAGAAATTGCGGAGGTAGTTACCCTCGCGCGGAGCGTCGGACTTCACATAATAAGAGCCTTCGGGAAGGGTCTCCCGGGAGTCGGTCCAGATGTAGTAGTCGCTGTAATGCAGGTTGGTATCGGCCTGCATGGATTGGAGGAACCAGGGGTGACGGTCGGAAGTGTGTCCGGCCACGAGGTCGAGGCACACTTTCATCCCTTTTGCGTGGGCCAGGCGGACGAGTTCGACAAGCTGGGCGTTGGTGCCGTACCGGGGTGCGACGCTGTAAAAATCGGTAATGTCGTACCCGCCGTCGCGGAATTCGGAGCTGAAGACGGGGCTCATCCAAATGGCGTTGACGCCTACGGAGTGGATGTAATCGAGTTTGGAGATAATACCGCCCAGATCGCCGATACCGTCGCCGTCGGAATCCGAAAAGCTGGCAGGGTAGATCTGGTAGAAGACGGCGGTGTCGAGCCATTGGGGCGGCGCGGGCATGGTCTGGGCCTTCGATGCACCGATGCCGCAAGCCAAGGCAGCGCCGAGTAGGAGTTTTTTCATGATCTGATATTTGAATGTTATTCGATCGGTTATTTGTACTCCTTATTCATTGGGTTGGAGGGTACTGTTCTTTTTC
>CAZAPI010000074.1:0-7511 GCA_964486945.1 uncultured Rikenella sp.
GGCAGGGACTGTCGTGGTCACCTCAGAGCGGGCCGCCTTGTGGACCGATTCCCGGTATTTTTTGCAGGCCGAAACCCAACTGGAAGGAACCGGCATCGAACTCCAACGAATGGGGCTGCCCGGCACACCGACGATTCCGCAGTGGCTGAAAACCTGCGGCATCCGGCGTGCCGGTGCCGACGGCCTTTTGTTCAGCCAGACCGCTTTCAGGCAGCTAAACAACGATCTGCAACCTTTAGGGATCGAGTTGACAGCGACCAACGATCCTTTCGACACCATTTGGTCCGACCGCCCGGCATTGCCGCAAGCAAAAGCTCTGCTGTTGGATGCCGCATACAGCGGCGAAACCGCAAAAAGCAAACTGGAGCGCATCCGGATACAGCAACCGGATGGAGCGATACGGATCGTGGCAGTCCTGGACGAGATCGCCTGGACACTCAATATCCGGGGAGGGGACATCGAATACAACCCGCTTGTTATCAGCTATCTGTCCATCGAACCGGACAAAGCTGCGCTGTTCGCAGACCTTTCCAAATTTACAGAGCAAGACCGGGCTGTATTGACACAGGATGCCGGGGTGGAACTCAGACCCTATGAGAGTTTCACGGATTATCTGACTGCTTTGGGCGGTAAGACGGCCATTGTCAATCCGAACGGATTGGCTATCCGCCACTATTCGATATTGGAAGCGGCGCAAGCCGATATCCGCGAAGAGACGACACCATACGGTTTGATCTCTGCCCTCAAGGCGGTTAAAAATCCGGTGGAGATCAGCGGGTTCCGCCGGGCGATGGAAACGGACGGAGCAGCATTGGTGCGATTCGAAATGTGGCTGGAGAATGCGATACAAGCAGGGCATCGGCCTTCCGAGTTGGAAATCGCCGCCAAACTGCACGAATTCAGAAGTATCGGAGAGGGATTCCGCGGCGAAAGTTTCGAGACCATTTCCGGGTACGGGACGCACGGCGCCATCGTGCATTACAGTGCGCTCCCCGGGAGCGACAGACCCGTCGGAACCGATAATTTCCTACTGATCGACAGCGGAGCGCAATACCTGTACGGCACAACCGACATTACCCGGACCTACCATTTCGGCCGGCCCACGACAGATCAAAAGCGGGATTACACGGCCGTATTAAAAGGAATGATCGACTTGAGCGCCGCCCGTTTTCCGGCCGGTACGCGCGGTGCGCAACTGGATGTGCTGGCCCGGCGACATTTGTGGGAAATGGGGCAGAATTACCTGCATGGAACGGGACACGGGATAGGGCACTTCCTGTGCGTCCACGAAGGACCGCAGTCGATCCGGATGAACGAGAATCCGGTGACCCTGCAACCCGGGATGGTACAAAGTTGCGAACCGGGCCTCTACCTCACAGGTAAATACGGCATCCGGATCGAGAACCTGACGACGGTGACCGCGGACGACTGCCCGGAAGGATTCCTGCGGTTCGAAACCTTGACGTTATGCCCAATCTCTTTGGCGGCTTTGGACGCGGATGCTTTGGAATCACCCCAGCGGGAGTGGCTGAACAGCTATCATGCCATGGTCCGGGAACGGCTTTCCCCCTATCTGAATCCGGAAGAGCGGGAATGGCTCCGGCAGAAAACGCGACCGGTTTAGGCACAGTTATTGATTATTCATAATCAAGTTATAAACTATCAAAACACTTGATTATGGAACACGATACGATCAAAAACTTCGACCTGAAGAGATACCTGGGCAAATGGTACGAAATCGCCCGGTTCGATTACCATTTCGAAAAAGACCTGTACGCCGTGACGGCCGAATACTCCATACGCGGAGACGGTAAGGTGCGCGTGGTCAACAGCGGACACAAAGGTTCGCCGTCCGGGCCGCTCTCCGAGTCCGAAGGCAAAGCCAAACTGGGCGACCCCGACAATCCTGAAAAACCGGGCTACCTGAAAGTTTCGTTCTTCGGGCCATTCTATTCGCCCTATTACATTCTGGCCGTCGACCCTGAATACCAATACGCACTCGTAGGAGGTAAGAAACAGAAATACCTGTGGATACTCTCGCGCACGCCGACCTTGCCGCAGGATGTCACCCAAAAGCTGATCGACCGGGCCAAACAGCTCGGTTTCGAGACTTCGAAACTACAGTTCACCCAACAAAGCGACCGAACGATCTACTAAGCAAAAATCGCTGTCGGGAAGGTTCCTGACAGCGATTTTTGCTTTCGTTTACCACACGCGCCCCCTCGCTACGGATTGTAAATATCGAAATTCCGAAAATTGAAGATCGCTTGGGTCATATTCCTCATCTGCCGGGCCGCCGTATGCCCCGGATCGAGTTCCAATGCCCGGTTGAAGTCGTTCATCGCTTTGCCGAAATCGTTGTTTTGATAGTGGAGCCTGCCCCTTTCGAAGTAGTGATTGGCAACAGTCGGCGCCTGTTCGATCACTTCCGTCCACTGCTTGATCGTCTTGTTCATGGCGTACAGGTTTTTGTCCCGGATATAATCCCGGACCGGTTCTGGTATCACACCGGTACCGACGGGGAGCCTGGCCGCAATAGCCTCTCGAACAGACGTGGAATCTATCTCGTACATAGGCGCCTCAGCCATCTCCGGGGAAGCCGTACCGTAGTTTCTCGGATATATCAAGAACCGTACCATACGCCTCAATTCTTCCGCCTCGCGCCACTGGGGCAACTGGTCGGCTATGTCGCTGCCGGCCAGGATAATAAACTGCGTCTCGGGATACAATCCATGCAAATGCCGTATTGTGTTGACCGTATAGGAGGGCTGGGGCAGGACAGCCTCCGCATCGCATGCCTTGAGCCGCTGGTCGCCGATCCCCGCCAACGCCAACCGAACCATCTCCAGGCGGTCTTCGAAAGGAGCCAGCTTTTCCGGATTTTTGAACGGGTTCTGCGGCGAGACCACCAGCCAGACCTCCTCTGCCAGACCGCGATCGAGGACGTACCGGGCCACGGCCAAATGGCCGCAATGGACGGGATTGAACGATCCCATCAACAAGGCCACCCGTTTTTTCACCTCCTGCATAAAAATCGGCCTTTTTATTTGACCGCCAGAAAATCCCCGACTACCGCGAGCGCCTCGGCATAAGCCGTTTCGAGGTCGTCGTTGATGACAACCCGGTCGAACTTGGGCGCATATGCTATCTCCTGTTCCGCCTTGGCCAACCGGCGCTCGATCGCCTCCGGCGTATCCGTGCCGCGCCCGACAAGCCGCTCGCGCAACGCCCCGACCGACGGAGGCATGATAAAGACGGAAAGCGCCCGGTCACCGAACAGCTTTTTGATATTCAGCGCCCCGACCACATCCACGTCGAATACCACAACGTGTCCGCGATCCCAGATGCGGTCGATCTCGGCCCGCAGCGTCCCGTAGCATGTCCCTTTGTAGACCTCTTCCCATTCCACGAACTCCCCCTCTTCGACCCGGGCCATGAATTCCGCAGCGTCCATGAAATAATAGTCGATCCCATCCTTTTCCTCCCCCCGCGGGGCCCGCGAAGTGGCCGAGATCGAGAACTCCAGCTCCGGAAAATGTTTCAACAGGTGTTTGACAATAGTCGTCTTACCTGACCCCGACGGCGCCGAGAATATCAATACCTTGCCCATGGTCCGAATATTTTATAAAAGATTGAGTAACTGTTCTTTAATCTTTTCGAGCTCATCTTTCATCCGCACCACGATCTTCTGGATCCCCGCATGGTTGGCTTTCGATCCCGTGGTATTGATCTCGCGTCCGATCTCCTGCGCGATAAAGCCCAGCTTGCGCCCCACACCCTCCGACTCGGCCGCCACGGTGCGGAAATAATCGCAATGCTGCTTGAGCCGCACTTTTTCCTCCGTGATATCGAACTTTTCGAGGTAATATATAATCTCCTGTTCGAAGCGATTGTTGTCCACATTGACCTGCAACGCCTTCAGGTTATCCATCAGCCGCGCCCGTACAGTCTCGATCCGTTCCCCCTCCAGCGGCACGATCTGCGCCGCCAGCTCCTGAATGGTGTCTATCCGTTTCAGCAAGTCTTTAATCAGCACCGCCCCTTCCTGCAACCGGAAAGCATTGATATTCTCCACCGCCTCGTCCACCGCTTCGCCGAGCGCCGTCCACTCTTCATCGCTGATCGCCACGCTTTCGGTCTGCATCACGTCCGGCAGCCGCAGCACCGTGGTAATCAACGGTTCGGCGGCATTCGTATCGCCCAGCTCCTTTTGCAACCCGGCAAGCTGCAAATAATATGCCTTGAACAGCTCCTTGTTGATCGAGCCGCCCGCCGTTTTCGCCCCGCCCGTATTTTCCACCGACACGAACAGGTCTACCTTTCCGCGTCCCAGAGCCTTGCCCACCGTATTGCGAATCTCGTACTCCTTCTCCCGGTAAATGGAGGGAATCCGGGCCGAAAGATCCAGCTGTTTGCTGTTCAGGCTTTTGATCTCAACGGTTATTTTGCGTTGGTCGGTATGCCGTTCGGCACGGCCGTAGCCGGTCATTGATTTTATCATGCTTCTTGTTTTTTCTTATTCTTAGCAAAGATAGAGTGATTTTCCCATTTACCACTCTTATTTTATACCCGTAAGCGATCGCCAGCCCCACGTCCACCCCCATTCCGCCCCCGACCACCAGATGCCCCGTCCGCCGATCAGCCGCGACAGCCACATGGCCGCCGGAATACGCACCGCCATCTCTCATCGGAATTTTAGCCGAACAAAATTCGCAAAAAAATTCATTATTGAAGAATATTTCCGATATTTGGTAGTCGCTTTAGCCGCCGCACAAGGCGGCGCTTTGCGTTGATAACGAAATCAAACCACACCGAATATGAAAAAACACAATTTCTCCGCAGGGCCTTCGATCCTGCCCCGCGCAGCGGTCGAAAACGCCGCCAAAGCCGTATTGGACCTCAATGGCATCGGACTTTCGGTACTCGAAATATCGCACCGCACCAAAGATTTCGAAGATGTGCTGGACGAAGCGGTGGCTTTGTTCAAGGAACTGCTGCACATTCCGGATGGTTACAGCGTGTTGTTCCTCGGCGGCGGGGCGAGCATGCAGTTCTGCATGGTGCCGTTCAACCTGCTGGAAAAGAAAGCCGGATATATCAACACCGGTGTGTGGGCGAAAAAGGCCCTGAAAGAGGCCAAACTGTTCGGCGACGTTGTCACGGTAGCATCGTCGGAAGACAAGAATTTCTCGTACATTCCCAAGGGGTATACGATCCCGACGGATTTGGACTACCTGCATATCACGACCAACAACACCATTTTCGGTACCGAATACAAGACCGACATCGACTCGCCGGTGACGCTGGTGGCGGACATGTCGTCCGACATCATGTCGCGGCCGGTGGACGTATCGAAATACGGCCTGATCTATGGTGGCGCCCAGAAAAACCTGGGACCTGCGGGGGTAACATTCGTCATCGTGCGGAATGATATTCTCGGTAAAGTGTCGCGGGCCATTCCGAGCATGCTGGACTACCGCACGCACGTGGACGGCGGCTCGATGTTCAACACGCCGCCGGTGTTCCCGATCTATGTGGTGCGCGAAACGCTGAAATGGCTCAAGGCGATCGGCGGGGTGCCTGCGGTGCAAAAACTGAACGAGGAGAAAGCGGCGCTTCTTTACAACGAAATCGACCGCAACCCGATGTTCCAGGGAACGGCGTCACTGGAAGACCGCTCGCTGATGAACGTTTGTTTCGTGTACAGCGACCAGTATAAGGACATGGACATCGCCGAATTCGTGAACTTCGCCAAGGAGCGCGGCATAGTCGGCATCAAGGGACACCGGCTGGTGGGCGGTTTCCGGGCTTCGATCTACAATGCGATGCCCCAAGAGAGCGTCCAGGCCCTGGTGGACTGCATGCAGGAATTCGAAAAGAAGTTCGCCAAATAACAGCGCCATTGAGCGATACGCAGTATCGCCCGCTCCACCGCGAGCACGCGGGGCACGTCCGGCAAAGCAATTCCGTACGGTTGGGGTATAGGCGGCCATTCAGACACCCAACGGGTGCGCGCGCGACGGCTGACGCAGGAAATCATTGCGACAAGCTCTTAGCTTGATGCGATAAGATTTCCGTCAGCGCGCGGCTTCAATGCAAAATGACCGCGAGCAATATAAACAGAAACGAAAACAAAGACTATGAAAATACTGGTAGCGACCGAAAAGCCTTTCTCGAAGCAGGCTACGGACGGCATCGCGGCGATTGCCAAGGAAGCCGGATATGAATGCGCTTTGCTGGAGAAATACACCTCCGTCGATGAATTCAAAGCCGCCGTGGCGGATGCCGATGCCTTGATCGTGCGTTCGGATAAGGTGACGGCCGATATTATTGCCGCGGCGCCAAAACTGAAGATCGTGGTGCGGGCCGGGGCAGGGTACGACAACCTCGACCTGACGGCTTGCACGGCACGGGGGATCGTAGCGATGAACACGCCGGGACAGAACTCCAATGCAGTGGCCGAACTGGCTATCGCAATGATGATCTTCATGGCCCGCAACCAGTTCACGCCGGGGACGGGGACCGAAATAAGCGGTAAACGGCTGGGGATTCATGCATACGGGAATGTGGGGCGGATCGTGGCGCGATACGGCAAAGCGTTCGGGATGGAAGTCACCGCTTACGATCCGTTTATCACGGATGCCGCTGTTTTTGAAAAAGACGGGGTGAAGATGGCTTCGTCGGTGGCAGAGCTGTACAAGAACAGCGACTACGTGTCGCTCCATATCCCGGCCACTCCGGAGACCATCAATTCGATCGGTTACGACCTGCTGATGTCGATGCCCAAGGGGGCGACGCTGGTGAACACGGCGCGCAAAGAGGTGATCGACGAAGCGGGTTTGGCCAAGGCTCTTGAGGAACGGACCGACTTGAAATATACTACAGATATTATCCCGGCAACAGCGCCCGAACTGGCCGAAAAATTCGGCAAACGGTTCTTCACCACGCCGAAAAAGATGGGGGCGGAAACGGCAGAGGCCAATGTGAACGCCGGTTTGGCGGCAGCGCGGCAGATTGTGTCGTACTTTAAAGACGGGGTGACTAAATTTCAGGTGAACAAGTAAACTATGGTACAAATAAAACCCTTTAAAGGGATACGGCCGCCGGCTAAGATGGCAAAAGAGGTGGCTTCACGTCCGTACGACGTGCTGAACTCGCAAGAGGCGAAAGCCGAGGCGGGAGAAAAATCGCTATTGCATATTATCAAGCCGGAGATCGACTTCGACCCGATCATCGACGAGCACTCCACCGAGGCTTACGACCAGGCCGTGGAGAATTTTAAAAAGTGGAAAGCGAACGGCTGGCTCGTGCAGGATGACAAAGAGCATTATTATGTCTATGCCCAGACAATGGACGGCCGGACACAATACGGGTTGGTGGCGGCCTGCCATTTCCGGGATTACGTCGAGGGCAGGATCAAGAAGCACGAGTTGACGCGGCCGGACAAAGAAGAGGACCGCATGATCCATGTGCGGAACCAGAATGCCAATATCGAACCGGTCTTTTTCGCC
>CAZAPI010000075.1:0-7502 GCA_964486945.1 uncultured Rikenella sp.
AATGAGCATCGCGAATATTGCGCCCCTCCGCCGGGGGTGGCTCCGGCCCGCACGGCTCGCATAGCTCGCCGCCGAAACGGTCGTTGCAACCTCGAAAAGCCACAACGGGGCCTTTTTATTCACAACCGACGCGCCAGCGAGGAGGAAGACCTCAAGGTCAACAAAGAACAGTACCAGGCGGAACAGTGCAAAATAAACCGAACGAATAAAGGTAAAAAATGAAAGGAATATATGCCATTTTGTTGTTGGTCGTATCCAACTCATTCATGACCCTGGCCTGGTACGGTCAGTTGCGGTTCAGGTTTTTCCAGAGCATGCCCCTGTGGGGGATCATCCTCGTCAGCTGGAGCATCGCCCTGTTCGAATACATTTTTATGATCCCCGCCAACCGGCTCGGGTTCGAAGGCATCGGAGGCCCCTTCAGCCTCCTGCAGCTCAAAGTGATACAGGAAGTCGTCACCCTGCTCGTGTTCGCCGTGTTCACCACCCTCTTTTTCAAGACCGAAGCCCTGCGGCTCAACCACCTGTTCGGCGCCATATTCCTTGTGCTCGCCGTCTATTTTATGTTCAAAAAATAAAGAACCCCGGCGGAAAAAGTTATATTTGTAACCGAACATCAACAGCGAAAAACATATGAAACACATAGCTACTTTTTTTGGGTCGGCAGTTCTGCTCGCCGGGTGCTCCGGCAGCGGCGTGACCATCCGCGGCGACATCGCACAGGGAGCAGACGGGAAAACCATCGTCGTGGAACGCGTTTTACCCGCCGGCACCCGCTTCGTCGATTCGGTGAAGACCGACCGGAAAGGTAACTTCAACATCTTTATCGAACAGAAGCCCGGCGTGCCGGAGTTCTACACCCTGTGTATTGCCGGCGGGGGCAGCGTGCCCCTGCTCGCCGATGCGGCCGAAAAGATCGTGGTGCGGGTCGTCGACAGTACCGCTCGCGACTATACCGTGACCGGCTCCGAAGGCTCCGCCCTGGTGCAGGAAGCCAACGGTATACTGGAACAAACCGACCCCATTGCCCGGAAACAGGCTGCGGCGGCATTCCTCTCGCAGCATGCCGGATCGCTGGCCGCCATCGTGCCGCTCTACCAGACGGCAGCGGACGGCTCGTTCGTATTCGCCGACGATGCAGCCGACGTGGTCTATTTCGGGATGGTCAGCGACTCGCTCGGCAGCCGTTACCCCGACTCGCCCTACGCACAGGCGCTGGCCGCCGACGTGCAGAGCTTCGCGAACGTGGCTGCGGCCGGGCGGCTGGTCGCCGAGAATATGGACAATGTGGTCGCCTTTCCGGAACTGGATATGCCCGACGTGCTGGGCAAACGGCAAAAACTATCCGGTCTGAAAGGAAAAGTCGTCCTGCTGTCCTTCACGGCCACCGACCTGCCGGAACTGAAAATCCTGAACCGGGAACTGGTCGAAGTGTACGACAGGCATGCGGCGCAGGGCTTCGAAGTTTATCAGGTGTCGCTGGACATGAACAAGGCGCGGTGGATCGGGAGCGTTTCGGAACAGCGGCTGCCGTGGATCTCGGTGTGCGACCTGCGCGGCGCGGAGTCGCCCGCCGTGAAACTCTACAACGTGCAGAAGATCCCGGCCAACTTCCTGATCGACCGCGAAGGAAACATCGTGCGGCATAACCTGGCGCCGTCGGATATCGAAGCCGCCGTGGCGGAACTTTTATAACCGGTTTCTGCGGGGAGATGGCCTATTATTTCGCATCGGATGTACATTTGGGGCTGACCTACAACGGCGCCGACCCGCGTGAGCGGGAGCGGCGCTTTGTGGCTTGGCTCGACGCGGTCGAAGATGATTGCGAGGGGCTGTTCCTCGTGGGGGATATTTTCGATTTCTGGTTCGAGTACAAGCGGGTCGTTCCGAAAGGCTTCGTCCGGACGCTGGGCAAACTGGCGGAGTTCTGCGACCGGGGTATCCCCGTACACTTCTTTGCCGGGAACCACGACCTCTGGATACGCGATTACTTCGTAAACGAGATCGGTATGACCGTGCATACGGCCCCGGAGGTGTTCGAACTGCACGGGGAAACCGTTTTCATTGCGCACGGCGACGGGCTGGGGAAGATCGGCGACTGGAAATACTCCCTGCTTCGGCGGGTTTTTCACAGTGATTTTCTGAGGCGCTTTTTTTCGGCCGTCCTGCATCCGAACGTGATGATGCGGTTCGGCCATTGGTGGTCGTCGCACAACCGGCACGGCAGAGCTGAGGGGGTGTCGCACGAGTTCCGGGGCGAGGAGGAGCCGATCGTGCGGTTCGCGCGGGTTTATATCGCCGAACATCCGCAGATCTCCTACCTGATTTGCGGCCATATCCATACGCCGGTGGTGCACCGGCTCAGTGACCGCAGCAACGTGGTGATACTCGGCGAGTGGATCGAGCGGCCGTTTTACGGACGGCTTGCGGGGGACGGCAAAGGGATGGAACTCATCGAATTTTAGCGTATGACGGCGACTTACGGGCAGGTGGCTGTCAAGGTGGGCAGCAATGTGCTGATGCGGGGCGACGGCATGCTGGACGTGGCGCGGATGTCTGCGCTAGTGGGCCGGATGGTGGCCCTGCGGCGGGTCGGGATCGAGGCGATTCTTATCTCGTCCGGGGCAGTGGTGTCTGGGCGGGCCGGCAGATCGGCGCGGGGCTGGTGACGGCGGACAACGAGGCGGTCGCGGCGTTGGCAGGGACGCGCGGGGGAGGCCGGTGGGGTATTACGATTGTATGTACCTCGATTTGTAATCGTTCAGGTTCGGACATATAAACAAGTAGGGCGGCACACCAACGTGCCGCCCTACTGTGCTTTTACCGGCCCCTATACCGGTTATAAGTCCAGCACCGTGTTCCAGCTGTGGCGGTCGGCCGCTTCGCCGCGCTGGATGCTCACCAGCTCGTCGTACAGCTTCTGCGTCCACGGCCCGACCCCTTTTCCGAAATCGTAGGTCTTTCCGTCCTGCGGATCATAAATGGTCGAAACGGGCGTGATGACCGCCGCCGTGCCGCAGCAGCCCGCCTCGCTGAAGGTGTTCAATTCGTCGAGCTCCACATGCCGCGCTTCGACCTCCATCCCGAAGTCTTCGGCGATCTGTTTCAGGCTCTTGTTGGTGATCGACGGCAGGATCGAGTGCGAGGCCGGCGTAATGTAATGAGCTTTCCCGGCATTGTCCACGCGTATCCCGAAGAAGTTCGCGGCCCCGCACTCGTCGATGTAGCGGTGGTGCGCAGGGTCGAGGTAGAGCACGCTGTCGTAACCCTTTTCATGGCCTTCCATCGCGGAGGTGAGGCTCGCCCCGTAGTTGCCGCCCGCTTTGGTGTGGCCGGTACCGAACGGAGCCGCCCGGTCGTGCGTGCGGTCGATAATGGCGCTGATCCCTTTCATCCCGCCGCTGTAGTACGGTCCTACCGGGCTGACGAACATCAGCAGCAGGGTCTCCTCTGCGGGCTTGACGCCCAGCTGTGCTCCGGTGCCGACGATCACGGGCCGGATATAGAGCGATCCGCCGGTCTCGTAGGCCGGGATGTAGTCTTTATTGGCGCTCACCACTTTGGTGACCATGTCGCAGAACAGCTCCACGCTGGGCACCGCCATCTGAAGGTATGCGGCGGAACTTTGCATCCGTTTCGCGTTCTCGTCCATGCGGAAGATCCGCACTTTGCCGTCTTTGCACCGGAACGCTTTCAGTCCTTCGAAGGCGGTTTGCCCGTAATGCAGAGCCGTGGCGGCCATGTGCATGGTGACGGTCTCTTCGGTGTGCTCCTCGATGGGCCCCCATGCCCCGTCGCGCCAATAACAGCGCACGTTCACGGGGGTCCGGGTGTATCCGAATTTGAGGTTGTCCCAGTCTATATCTTCTGGTCTCATAGTCGTTTGTTTTTTATTCGTTCGTTTATTCGCTATCCGCAGGGGGGCTGCCGCTTTTTACCTTTGGCTTGCCTGCGGGTAGTAATTGAACGAACGGTTATAATTCGAAAAAGGTTAATCCAGTTCCCAGTCTGCGCCGTCCTTGCGGTCCTTGACCCGAATTCCCAGCGTCGCCAGCCGGTCGCGGATCAGGTCCGATGTTGCCCAGTCCTTGGCCGCCTTGGCCTGTTGCCGTACCTCGAGCACCATGTCGATCACCCCGCCCAAGCGATCGTTGTCGGCGGAAACGGTCTCGCCTGCTGCCGCCGAGGGTGAAAGCCCCAGTAACGTGCCCAAAACGAGGTCGAACGTATCCCGTAAAGTTTGTATATCCTCTGCCGTGGCGGACAGCGTGCCGTCGTTTAGGGCATTCACGTGGCGCACCCAGTCGAACAGTTTCGCAATCGCCACCGGGCTGTTCAGGTCGTCGCACAATGCCTCCTCGCACTCCGCGAGCAGAGATGCCGGCGACGGGATCGTCGAAGCCGATGCTGGCGTCAAACGCCCCGAGGTCAGGATATTCCACGCCCGCGTCAGCCGTTCCAGCCCTTTTTCCGCCGCCTGCAACGCTCCGTCGCTGAAATCCAGCGTCGAACGATAATGCGCCTGCAAAATAAAGAACCGGATCACCATCGGGGCATAAGGCTGCGACAATAACGCATGATCCCCCGTGAAGAACTGTTCCAGGGTGATGAAATTCCCCAGCGACTTGCCCATCTTCTGCCCCCCGATGGTCACCATGTTGTTGTGCACCCAGTAGCGCGCCGAAGCGCGGCCCTGCGCCGCCGTGGACTGCGCAATCTCGCATTCGTGGTGCGGGAACATCAGATCCATCCCTCCGCCATGAATATCGAAAGTTTCCCCCAGGTATTTGGCGCTCATCGCCGAGCACTCCAGGTGCCACCCCGGAAAACCTTCGCTCCACGGCGATGGCCAGCGCATGATATGCTCCGGCGAAGCACGTTTCCACAGCGCGAAATCCGCCGGAAAACGCTTTTCGGTCTCGAAATCATCCGACCGGCCCCCCGACTGCATGTCGTCGAGGTTCCGCCCGCTCAAAATCCCGTAATTATGCCCGTCGGAAACATATTTCTGCACGTCGAAATAGACCGACCCGTTGCTGATATAGGCATATCCGGCGTCTAAAATCGCCTTGGTCATTTCGATCTGCTCGATGATATGCCCCGACGCGTGCGGTTCGATCGACGGCCGGAGCACCCCCAGGCGGTCCATGAACTCGTGGTACCGGTTGGTGTAGTGCTGTGCGATTTCCATCGGCTCCAGCTGTTCCAGCCGCGCCTTTTTCGCGATCTTGTCCTCGCCGCTGTCGGCATCATTTTCGAGGTGCCCCACATCGGTGATATTCCGCACGTAGCGCACCTTGTACCCCTCGTACCGCAGCAGGCGGAACAGCAGGTCGAACGTCACCGCCGGTCGTACATGTCCCAGATGCGGATCTCCGTAGACCGTCGGCCCGCACACGTACATTCCCACGGCCGGGGCGTGCAGCGGTTCGAATTCCTCTTTGCGTCGGGTCAGCGTATTGTAGAGATGGATCGGTTTGGTCATATTCTTGCTCTTAGGGTTAAGTGCATTTTGCAAATTTATTAATTTTGAGCCATTAATGTGCTGAAAATGTATAGAAATTTAGCGGAATATGTTGCCGCGCTGGAAAAGGCGGGCGAGCTGGTCCGGATCGCCGCTCCGGTAGATCCGGAATTGGAAATTGCCGAACTGACCGACCGGCAGGCCAAGCAGCCCGGCGGGGGCAAGGCCCTGTTGTTCGAAAACACCGGGACGGGTTTTCCGGTGCTGACCAATATGCTCGGTTCCCGGCGGCGGATTTGCATGGCGCTGGGGGTGGATCGGCTGGAGCAGATCGGCGAGCGGATCGAGTCCCTGTTCGCCGATGCCGTGCGGCCCAAGGCGGGGCTGATGGACAAGCTCCGGATGCTGCCGCTGCTCAAGGAGGTCGGCGAGTGGATGCCGCGCAGCGTTTCGAAGCGGGGCGAGTGCCAGCAGGTGGTGTTGAAAAGCGATGCGGCGGACTTGTCGAAGTTGCCGGTGTTGAAATGCTGGCCTTACGACGGGGGGCGGTTCGTGACTTTGCCCTTGGTGCACACCGTCGATCCGCAGACGGGTATCCGGAATGTGGGGATGTACCGGATGCAGGTATTCGACAAGCAGACGACGGGGATGCACTGGCACAAGCACAAGACGGGCGAACGTCACTACCGGGAGTACCGGCGGCGGGGCGAGCGGATGCCGGTGGCGGTCTGTCTGGGGGGCGATCCGGCCTATACTTATTGCGCGACGGCGCCGCTGCCGGACGGGCTGGACGAGTATATGTTGGCGGGTTTCCTGCGGCGCAAGCCGGTGGAGCTGGTGAGGTGCCTGACCAATGGCCTGCGTGTGCCGGGCGACTGCGATTTCGTGATCGAGGGGTATATCGATCCGGCGGAGCCGAAGGTCGTGGAGGGTGATTTCGGCGACCACACCGGCTTTTATTCGCTGAAAGACCTCTATCCGCGGTTCCATGTCACCTGCATCACGCACCGGCGGGACGCGGTGTGGCCGGCGACGCTGGTGGGCATTCCGCCGATGGAGGATGCTTATATACAGCTGGCGACGGAGCGTATTTTCCTGGCCCCGATCCGTTATGCGATCGCGCCGGAGGTGGTGGATCTCTGGATGCCGCCGGCGGGGGTGGCGCACAATATCGTGGTGTGCGTGATCGAAAAGAGCTATGCGGGGCAGGCGTTCAAGGTGGCGAATGCGTTGTGGGGGGCGGGGCAGATGAGTTTCAATAAGTTTCTGATCGTGCTGTCGGCGGAGGATGCAGAGGGGCGGGGCGGGAAAGGCTATGCGGAGGTGGTCCGGGAACGGCTGCACCGGTTCGACCCGGCGCGTGACGCGCTGTTCTCGCGGGGAGTGCTGGATGTGCTGGACCATTCGGCGCCGCAGACCGGGTTCGGGGGCAAGCTGTGCCTCGACCTGACGCGCAAGATGGCGGAGGAGGGGGGCGAGGTGCCGTACCGGGAGTCTGTGCCTGTCGAGGTTGTCTGGGATGATTTCGTGGAGGCGGCGGGGCTGGATTTCGATGACTTGGTGTGGCTGGCGGCGGGAAATGCGGACCCGGTGCGGGATGTGTCGGTGTCGGCAGAGGGGGTGCTGACGCTGGACGCGCGGTTCAAGCCGGAACAGGTGGAGCGGGGCTGGCCGAATGTGGTGACGATGTCGGAAGAGGTTGTTGAGGCTGTGGATGCGCGCTGGGCGGAGTATGGCTTGGGGGGCGATCCGCTGCCGTCGCCGTCGCGCAAATACCTGCCGCTCGTGCGTTCGCATACTGCCAAGCTGTAATCCTCCGTTTATTCGGTGCAGAATAAACGGACGGTTAAAAAGTCGTACCTTTGTGGCAGTGAAAAAACGTAACCGCATGGCCAACAAGACCTTCGCCAAAATACGGAACTACATCAAAGACCCCGCCAATCACCGGCGCATCACGATCGTATTCTGGTGCGTCATCGCCGCACCCGCAGTCATACTCGGCCTGTTGCTGCTGCTGATCGGATTCGGGGCGTTCGGC
>CAZAPI010000076.1:0-7365 GCA_964486945.1 uncultured Rikenella sp.
CGGAACTGCGCTCCCGCGCGGGGCCGCGTGCTCGCGGCGAGCGGGCGATACTGCGTATCGCTGACATTTTAAAAGTATGGTTACTTCAATAGCCGACGTGGGGTTAGACGCTTGGTGCGCATGCTTGTGCCGAGCGTGAGGCTGTAATTACCCTAAGGTTGCGCCCATCCGCCTGGGGTGGCTCCGGCCCGGCCGCTGATGCGGGGGCGTAGGATAGTTACTATTCGAGAGCCTAACGGGCCACCCGATGTCCGAGGTGCAACGTGCAAAATCTGAATGTCAACCCGGCTTGAATAGCCGAGGTACAAACAGGCAAAGCGAAGTTAAAAAGAATAGTACCCTTTCCGGTGGGAGTGATAAAACCGGAGGGTTTAAAAGCGGGCGATGGCCTGTGCGACCTCCTCCATCAGCCATTTCGGAGTGGAAGTGGCACCGCAGACACCCACCGACCCGACCCCCTCGAACCACTCCTGTCGCAGCTCCGAAGCATCCTCCACCTTGTAAGAGCATCCGTTGGCCTCCCGGCACACCTCGTATAAGGCTTTGCCGTTTGAGCTCTTGCTGCCGCTCACGAAGACTACCACGTTGAACCGCGCCGCAAAATCCCTCAGATGGGGATTCCGGTTCGACACCTGGCGGCAGATGGTGTCGTGCACCGTAACCGCCGCAGGATCCGCCGCCCGGCGCAGTATCTCGTCCCGGATCGCATTGAATAGGCTCAGGCTCTGCGTAGTCTGCGACAGCAGGCAGACCGGCCTCCCGAAATCGATCCGCGAAAGGTCATCCGAAGACTCCACGACAATGGCCTCCTCATTCGTCTGCCCCGTCAGACCCACTACCTCCGCATGCCCCGGCTTGCCGAGGATCACCACCTGGCCTCCCACGCCCTTCATCTCCTCCCACGCCCGCCGCACCCGCTCCTGCAATTTGGCCACCACCGGGCAAGTCGCGTCCGTCAGCTCGATGCCGTACCGTTTGGCCAAAGCGTAAGTCTGCGGCGGTTCGCCGTGCGCCCGGATCAGCACGCATCTGCCCGCCAACTCCGGCAACCGGGCATGGTCCACGGTCTGCAACCCCATTCGTTCCAGCCGGTTGACCTCTACCCGGTTGTGCACGATGTCCCCTAAGCACCACACCGACTTTCCTCGCGAGCGGAGCAACTCCTCGGCCGTGGTGATCGCTTTGACCACGCCGAAGCAGAATCCCGATTTTTCGTCGATCTCGATCTTCATGACAGGATGATAACGAACGGTCAGCGCACCGGAGTATTTTCGCCCACCAGCAACTCGTCTGCCGGGAAATCCGGTGCGGCAAAAGCCTTCCGCCCGCCGGGCACCCATTGCAGGTAGGTGATCGGCAATCCTTCCGCCAAAAAACGCGCCTCATAGGTGGTTTTAATGGAGAGTTTGGCGTCCGCCACCCCTTTGCCGTAAATATCGTCGCAGCACACCGCCGGGATAATCCCGTTGCAGTCGAGCACTGCTTTGGTGTACTCGTGCAGGTGGCCCGAATCGGTCTTCAGATGGACGATCCCGCTCGGTTTGAGGAACTGTGCGTAGCGTTCCAGGAATCCCGGCGCCGTAAGCCGCTTGCCCACGCGCCGCTTGTTCATCTGCGGGTCCGGGAAGGTGATCCAGATCTGGTCCACTTCGTCTGATCCGAAGAACGAGCCGATAAACTCGATCCGCGTCCTCAGAAACGCCACATTGCCCATCTTCTGTTCTGTAGCCGTCTTGGCCCCGCGCCACATCCGGGCCCCTTTGATGTCAACCCCGATATAGTTCACGTCGGGATTCGCTGCCGCCAGTCCCACGGTGTATTCGCCGCGACCGCAGCCCAATTCCAGTACGATCGGATTGTCGTTGCCGAAAAAATCCCGTCGCCAATTGCCCTTGAGCGGGTGGTCCCGGCGGAATATCTCGTCGAATTCGGGCTGTATCATGCAGCGGAAGGTGAGGTTTTCGCTGAATTTCCTGAGTTTGTTCTTTCCCATGGTTGTCGGATATAAGTAAGAGGGGCTACCGCATGCCGGCAGGATGCGTCCCGCCGGCGACGACCCCGATGGAAAGGATGCTCCGCAGGGTGTCCTCGCCGGTCAGCTGCCGCACGGAAAGGGCGTATTTGCCGTCGCCGGCGTATCGGATGCCGCTGCGGTAGCGGCGCGTAATGTCGTAATGATTGGAATAGGAGCGGCCCGCCCATCGGTAGGCGCCGTTCTTCGAGAGGGTTGCCAGCGGGAAATCGACGGTGTCGGTCCAGTACCGTTTGTCCGGTGACACGCCTTTGATCTCCAGCGGCAGGGTGGCGTACGCAAAGTCGGTGCGGTGACGCACCGTAATGTCGATCCATTGCCTCTCGCCTCTGGCAGCGGCGACCGAATCGGGCCGGAAAGTGAAGACTACGGATTGATCTTCCGCCCATCCCGCCTCCGGCAGGTCGTACATCTCCATATAGGTCCGGCTCACGCATCCCGTCGCTGTGAGAGCTGCCAGCAGCAGGCCGCTGGCTACCGCCCGGACGGAGCTATGCCTGTCCGTTGCCATTGCCTCCGCCCGGATTGCTGTTTCCGTTGCCGGAATTTCCGCCCGGTCTGCGGCGCGGCCCCCGGTTGTTACCGCCGCGGCGGTTGTTCCGATTGCCGCGCCGGTTTTCGCCGGCTGCCAGTTCCGGCCGTGCCGTAGGCCGTTGGTCGCTCTTCCCGGAAGCCCCCTGCGCCAGTTCCGGTCGGGCGGTGTCCCTGTTGTTATTGTCTGACCGCTGGTCTTCCCGGTTGTTGTTCCCGCTTTTGCGGCCGCCCCGGTTGTTCCGGCCTCCGCGCCCGCGCCCGCGTCCTCCGCTGCTCGAAGTGTCGAAGCGGGTGATGCTCTCTTCGCCCACCACGTTTTTGATCTCCGGCTCCTGCGGCCCGTCGTCGCGCACCAGAGCTGCGTCTTCCAGCCGGTCGATCTTTTCGCCCCGGCGGTTCATGGCCACGATCTGCCGTACGCGGTCGGTCGTCAGCGGGATCATCATCGCTGTGGACTGAGGGTCGGGGCTGAACCACATGACTTTGCTGAATATGTCGCTCTTGACTAAGTAGTAGCTGCCGTCCATAGCTTCGAGCGGTCCGTTCAGGCGCGGGAACGAACGCCGTGCGTCGATATAGGAGTCCAGTTCGTAATTGAGGCAGCATTTGAGCTTGCCGCACTGCCCCGCCAATTTCTGCGGGTTGAGCGATATTTCCTGATGGCGCGCTGCGCCGATGGTGACCGATGAGAAGTTGTTGATCCACGTCGAGCAGCAAAGTTCCCGTCCGCAGGCGGCGATGCCGCCGATCCGTCCGGCTTCCTGCCGCGCTCCGATCTGGCGCATTTCGACCCGGATCCGGAACTGGTCGGCCAGCACTTTGATAAGTTCCCGGAAGTCGACGCGTTCGTCGGCGATATAATAGAAGATGGCTTTGAGCCGGTCGCCCTGGTACTCCACGTCCCCGATCTTCATGTTGAGCTTCAGGTCTGCCGCGATTTGCCGCGAACGGATCATGGTGGAGTGTTCCAGCGAGATGGCTTCCTGCCACTTCTCGATGTCATACGGCTTGGCCTTGCGGTAGATCTTCTTGAATTCGAGCCCTTGCGGGTTGAAGCCGGTGCGCTTCATCTGTTTGGTCACCAGTTCTCCTGTCAGGGTGATGATGCCGATGTCGTGTCCCGGGCTGGCCTCCACCGCCACGATGTCTCCTGCTTTCAAAGCGAGGCCGGTGTTGTTCCAATAGTATCCCTTGCGCGTGTTCTTGAACTGGACCTCGTAGATCTGGTTGTCCGCCAGCGGGTTTGGCAGGTCGGCCATCCAGTCGAACACTTCGAGTTTATGGCATCCCGGGCAGTTGCGGGCCTCCGGCTCGCCGTGGGCATCGGTCGAGAAGCAGCAGCCCCGGGTCGTATTTTTTATGCAGGTCATTGCGTTGCGTGTTAGGTTGGAAGCCCGGATAGCCCGAAAGGCGGGTTATACAGGGCGTTCACACGCAAAGATATGGTTATTACAGCACTTCTGCAACTGTGAAGGTGCTGCCGCCGACGAAGACCAGGTCGCCCGGGCCGGCCATTCCGCGGGCCTTTTCGAGCGCTTCGGGTATCGTCGGCACGACATCGCCCTGCAAACCTGCTTCCCGGGCCCGGCGTGCCAGCTCTTTCGCTTTCAGCGCCCTGGGCAGCGAGGCCTGTGTAAAGAGGTAGTGCGCTTCGCGCGGCAGCAGCGGCAGGATATGGTCCAAGTCTTTGTCGGCGACCACGCCCAGCACGAAGTAGAGTTTTTGGTAGTCCTGGCGTTCCAGCTGTTCCGTGACGAAGGTCAGTCCCGCTTCGTTATGTCCTGTGTCGCAGATAATGGGGCACGGGTCTTCGGCGGTGGCGATGTTCTGCCACCGTCCGGGCACCCGCGCGGCGGCAAGTCCCCGGCGCACTTCCATGGTGGTGAGCGGCTTCGGCAGCCGTTCGGTCAGTATGTCCAGAGCAGCCAAGGCGGTGCAGAGGTTGCGCTGCTGGTAATCCCCCTCCATCCCCAGTTGCAGGGTGAAGCGGTAGCTGTCCAACAGGCTTTCGACTTCGAACATGCGTCCCTGGTGCCCTGTGCAGCGGTACCGCTGGTCGGCGAAAACGATCGGCGAGTCGGTTTCGTGCGCTTGGGCGATAAAGGTCGGAGCGGTCTCCGGCCGGTACTCGCCGATGACGGCCGGTATTCCCGGTTTGATGATCCCCGCTTTCTCCGTCGCGATCTTCGGGAGCGTGTCGCCGAGGAACTGCATGTGGTCGAAGCTGATATTGGTGATGACGCTCGCCAGGGGTGTAATGACATTCGTGCAGTCCAGGCGGCCGCCCATCCCGACTTCGATGACGGCAATATCCACCCCTTCGCTCCGGAACCAGTCGAAGGCCATCACGGTGGTGATCTCGAAGAATGACGGCCGCAGCTCTTCGATATGCGGCCGCATCCGTTCGATAAAGCCGACGACCTCCTGTTCCGGGATCATCCGCCCGTCCACTTGCATCCGCTCGCGAAAGTCCTTGAGGTGCGGCGAGGTGTAAAGCCCCACTTTGTATCCCGCTTCGCGCAGCACGGCGTAAAGCATTTGGGAGACGGAGCCTTTGCCGTTGGTACCCCCCACATGGACGGTGCGGAATGCTTCGTAAGGCTTGCCGAGCAATTCGTTCAGGGCGTGTGTGTTCTCCAGCCCCTCTTTATACGCACCGGATCCGATGCTTTGGAACATCGGGGTGGCGGCGTACAGGTATTCTATGGTTTCGGGATAGGTCATATCAGGTTGATTTTCATGCAGGTCCGGAGCCTGCGGTGTTGTATAAGGGTAGTTGCAGTCCGGTTGGAGTGCCCGGCGCTGGGGAAAGGTTGTCTTTCGGTTTTCCTCCCTGCGTCTCGGCCATTCAGGCAAGTCTGGTGGCATGCGTCGGTTCGGGCTGGCCGCTGACGCGGAAGTTTACTCTTCGAGCAGCAGCGACCGCTTGCGGAACCGCCACGCCACATAATAGAGCAGGCACAGCCCCAGCACCAGCAGGCACAGCCGTACGATATAGTCCCCGCCCCGCACGTAGGGCGTCAGGGTGTCGTTGGCATTGATCCGGCCCGTCAGCAATGCCCGCTCGTCCCAGCCGATCCGGTCGATCACGTCGCCCCGCTGGTCGATCAGGCCCGAAATGCCGGTGTTCGCGCTTCGCGCGATAGACCGGCGCGTCTCGACGGCCCGCAGCCGCGCGAAGCTGAAATGCTGGCGGTAGCCCGGCGTGTCGCCCCACCAGCCGTCGTTGGTGATGATGAACATCACCTGCGCCCCGCGCCGCACGTACTCCGTGTAGTAGCCGCCGTACACCGACTCGTAGCAGATCGCTACCCCGGCCCGGATGCCTTCGGGGTTCGTGATCAGCGAGCGGCGCTCCTGTATCCCCAGCGATCCGGAGATGCCGCCCAGGTCGATGTTCAGGAACTTCAACGCTCCGAATACTTTCGGATAGGGAAACAACTCGGCTCCGACCACCAGTTTCGACTTGTGGTAGACTTGCACTTGCGGATCGGCGGCCGAAATGCCCAGCGCGCTGTTATAGATGTCGTAGGATATGCCCCATAGAGGATCGGTGCGGGTCCAGCGTTTGTGTGGCATCTTCGCGTCGTAGCGCAGCAGGGTGGTCGCTCCGGCGATCAGTTCGGCTTTCGGGAAGCGTGCCATAAAGCGGCGGAGGGTGTCTATCTCGGCGTTTCCGTTCAGCCCGCCGAGCCAGAAATCGCCGTCGAACGAGGTTTCGGGCGTGACGATAAATTCCGCATCGTGCGGTGCGTCTTTTGCCAGGTCGAGAATGATGTCGCGCTGTTGGTCGGCGGTCAGGCCGCCGAACTTTTCGTTGTACGGGTCGATATTGGGCTGCACGACTGCCACTCCTACGGGATTTTCCGTTTCTTTATAGGTGGCGTAGCGTACCAGCGAAGCGGCGACGGGCAGCGCGATCCACAGGATAGCGGGCAGTGCCGCCCGCCAACGTCGTGCCGGCCAGTTTTTCCAGAGCAGGTAGAACAGGATATTGCCCACCAGCACCCACAGCGACCCGCCGAAAGAGCCGGTAAGCTCGTACCACTGCACGATTTGCGGGGTGTCGGCGAACCCGTAGCCGAGGGTCAGCCACGGGAACGATATTTCGTTGTTCATGAACAGGGCTTCGAAAGCGATCCAGAGGGTTACGAACAGGGCCCACGCGATGGGTTGCGGGGCGCGGAACCGGAACCGGTGGAAGATCATAAAGGGGAGCAGGGTGAAGAAGAGGCTCCCGAGGGGTATGCCGAAGGTGGCCACGGGGGTGGCGATGCCGACCCACCAGGTGGTCGATACATTCCACAGGGTAAAGGCGAGGGCTGCCCACAGCCAATAGAAGCGGGGCCGCATGTCGCCGAGCAGGAGCAGGGGCACGAATGCGATAAAGAGGCTCCATCCTCCGCATCCCCACCAGGGCAGGGCGAGAAAAAGCGCTGACAGCAGGGTGAGTAGTAGTTTTTTTATCATGCCTTTCCTGTTTTTTCCGCGGTAAAGATAACCAAGTTTCATAACTTTGCATTTCTACTTAATCGTTCGTTTGTTCTCTACCCTTTGGTGGGTGCTGTTCTTTTTTGTTTAAGCAGCGGCCCCGTTGGGGCTTTCCGGGTTGCAACGACCGTTTCGGCGGCGAGCCGCGCGGGCCGAATCGAGGCCAAGGAGGAAGTCCGACGCCAAATTTTTGAGCGCCTGCCGGGGAACCCAGCCTGCCGGACCTCTTGTGTTTGGTGCAACAGGTGGGGCTGGATGCCCGGTGCGTGTGCTCGCGCCGAGCGTGAGGCTGGTACCCTAAAGTTGCG
>CAZAPI010000077.1:0-7357 GCA_964486945.1 uncultured Rikenella sp.
GCGGTAGAAATATGATAGAAAAATATGGATAAAAACCGTTATCTCCAAATACGGATTGGAAACCGTTAAAATATAAAAATCGCTGAAATACAGCGACTTTGTTCTGAATGGTTATAGTTAGTTATGGCTGTTTACAAGCCATCACTTGCCGATGCAGAATTTGCTGAATATGTTGCCAAGTATGTCATCCGTGGTGATCTCTCCCGTGATCGTGCCCAGATGATACAGCACCTGCCTCACATCTTCGCTGATCAGGTCGGCAGGCAGATCAACGTGCAGGCTGGCGATAGCCCGTTCCAATGCCTCCGATGCGTGGACCAACGCTTCGTAATGACGAACGTTGCTGACGATCAGGACCTCGTCAGGAGCATTATCGCCCACCGACCGGATCAAAAGATCTTTCAACGCATCCAAACCCACACCGCTGCGTGCGGCCAAAGTCAGTACCGGCACCTTTGAATCCAGTTCGGCAGCCAGGCAGGCCGTGTCCCACACGTCGCTTTTGTTAAGCAGGACGATCAGTTGCTGGTCTTCGGATAATCCTAACGACTCGATGCGGTTTCGCACTTCGCCGGCCGATACAGGTTCCGAGATCAACAGTAATATCAGCGTCGATCGCCGGATGCGCTCTTTGGTCCGCTCGATACCCAGCGCCTCGATCGTATCGTCCGTGTGCCGGAGTCCAGCCGTGTCGATGAAGCGAAAACGAAAGCCCTCCAGCGTCAAAGTCTCCTCAATGGAATCGCGCGTGGTACCCGCTATGTCCGACACGATGGCCCGTTCTTCGCCCAGCAGCCGGTTGAGCAGGGTCGATTTGCCGGCATTCGGCGCACCGACGATGGCGACCGGAACCCCGTTTTTGAGCACGTTTCCCATGCGGAACGACCCCGCTAACGTGTTGCAACGGTCTTGTATCTCGTGCAGCAAACGTTCCAATTCCGAACGGTCTGCGAACTCCACGTCCTCTTCCGAAAAATCCAGCTCCAATTCCAGCAGCGACGTGATATGCAATAATTTGTCCCGTAATCCGGTCAATTCTGCCGCGTAGCCTCCCCGCATCTGGTTCAGGGCGATCCGGTGCGCCGCGCCGCTTTCCGAAGCGATCAGGTCTGCCACTGCCTCCGCTTGCGAAAGGTCGAGTTTCCCGTTCAGGAAAGCCCGACGGGTGAACTCCCCGGCTGTTGCAGGTTTAGCCCCCCTGCGGATCAGCAACGCCATAATCTCGCCGGTGATATAGGATGAGCCGTGGCACGAAATCTCGACCATGTCTTCCCCGGTGTACGACCGGGGTGCCCGGAACAGGGTTACCAGCACCTCGTCCAGTATCCGATTGTCGTCCGAGATCGTGCCGAAACGGACCGTGTAACCCTCGGCTCCGGATAAAGGTTTGGAAAAAACGCTTTCGGTAATGGCGACGGCTTCGGGCCCGCTGAGCCGGATCAAAGCGATCGCTCCTCCCGGACCCGTAGCGACAGCCGCGATCGTGGTATGATTATTGGTACTGTTTTGCATGGAAAATAGTGCAATTCTGCTGCAAATATCCTAATTTAGCAGATGGTATTAAAATTAAAAACGTTTTCAACTATGAATAATTTCACATTCCGCAATCCGACCAAGCTGATTTTCGGGAAAGGTACCATTGCCAAAATCGCCGAAGAGATACCGGCCGATGCCACGATCATGATGACTTACGGCGGGGGGAGTATCCGCCGGAACGGGGTGTACGACCAGGTCAAGGCAGCATTGAAGGATCGGAAGATCATCGAATTCGGGGGGATAGAGCCCAATCCGCAATACACGACCTTGATGAAGGCCATCGAGATAGGTCGGATGCAGGGAGTGAATTACCTGCTGGCCGTGGGTGGCGGATCGGTGATCGACGGAACCAAGTTCATTGCTACCGCTTTGAAATACGGCGGCGATCCGTGGGATTTTATGGTCGATCCGTCGAAAGCGGTCGATGCCGTGCCGCTGGCTACCGTGCTGACACTGCCGGCCACCGGTTCGGAGATGAACAACGGTGCGGTGGTGTCCCGCAAAGAGTTCAACGAAAAGCTGGCTTTCCATAATCCGAAGGGCTATCCGCAGTTCTCGGTGCTCGATCCGGAGGTGTGCTATTCGCTGCCCGACCGCCAGATCGTGAACGGTATTGTGGACTCTTTCGCGCACACGTTAGAGCAGTATCTGACCTTCAATACGCAGTCGATGGTGATGGATCGCTGGGCCGAAGGGCTTTTGCAGACCCTGATCGAGTTGGGACCGAAACTGGTCGGACGGCACGACCGGTACGACGAAGTGGCCAATTTCATGCTGACGGCGACGATGGCGCTGAACGGATTCATCGCGATGGGCGTGCCGCAGGACTGGGCCACGCACATGATCGGCCACGAGCTGACCGCGTTGCATAACCTGGACCACGGGGTTACGCTGGCCATCGTCTACCCGGGAATGATGAAGGTAATGCGCCACGAGAAGTTCGACAAACTCGTGCAGTATGCCGAGCGGGTGTGGGGCGCCACCGGCTCGCCGGAGCAGAAAGTGAAGGCGGCGATCCAGAAAACCGACGACTTTTTCCGGAGCCTGGGGATGAAGACCCGCCTTTCCGAGCATGGGATCGGCGAGGATACGATCGAATTTATCGTGGAGCGTTTCCGCAAGCGCGGCTGGAATTTGGGCGAGACTGGCAAGGTGACGCCGGAGCGGGTGGCGGAGATCCTGCACGAACGGATGTAGCGGTCCTATGGGTAACATTTTCGACAAGCGGGGCATCGTGCCCCCGGCATCGACGCAGGAGCGGAGCAGGGAGGCGTTCGAAACGCTCCTTTTCGCTTCCTTGCTGCCGGGGCAGCCGGTAAGGATCGAACGGATCATGTCGTTCGGGCAGGAAAACGGAGAGTGGTACGATCAGGAATGGGACGAGTGGGTGATCGTGGCCCGCGGCGAGGCCGTGCTGGAGTGGGGGGACGGTACCGTGAACGGGTTGGAGCAGGGGGACTACCTGTTGATCGAGGCGCATAAGCGGCACCGGGTCTTGCGAACATCGTTCGACTGCGTGTGGCTGGCCGTGCACCTGGGCGGCGAATAAACAGAAATAAGGCCCGGAAGCAACAGCTTCCGGGCCCTGTTGTTTCGCACGCTACGTCGGTACGTTAAATGGAAATGTCCAATACCTCCAGTTTCAGGATCCCCGACGGCACCTGCACCTCGATAATATCCCCCCGTTTCTTGCCCAGCAGTGCCTGAGCGATAGGCGTTCCGATCGACAGCTTGCCCTCTTTCAGGTTCGCCTCGTTCTCCGACACGATGGTGTATTCCACCGTTTTGCCCAAGTTCATATTTTTGATGGTCACCCTGTTGAGCATCTGGATGCTGTCCGTGTTCAGTTTCGATTCGTCGATAATGCGGGCTCCGGCGATCGTAGCTTCCAGTTTGGCGATACGCATCTCCAGCATGCCCTGCGCCTCCTTGGCGGCATCGTATTCTGCATTTTCCGACAAGTCGCCCTTGTCGCGCGCTTCGGCGATCTGTGCCGAGATCACCGGCCGTTCGGCCTTCAGTGCGTCCAATTCGCTGCGTAACTTCCGCAATCCAGCTTCCGTTATGTAGTTCATTTTTGCCATAACACTTCTTTTTTCTATGCAATAAAAAGACAGACCCCCGAAGCCCAAAGGGCATCGGGAATCCATTTCGTTCTAACCGGAGCAAAGATAAACATTAATTCCGGAGAAACAAATTCGGGGTGCGGGAAAATTATTCTTTCGCAGGCTTTGGTTATCCGCTGCCGAATGGCTATTTTTGTTCGGATTATCCGATTCGGAGCGTGATTAGCGATACCTATCTCACCATCGCGGCCCCGGCCGAGGGCCTTTATAAAGACAAAGGCAGCCGTTTCCTGGCCTTTGCTTATCCGATTTATTCCGAAGCCGATGTCAAACCGATCGTGGAGGCGCTCAAAGCGAAGTATTACGACGCCCGGCACCACTGCTATGCGTGGCGGCTGGGGATCGATGCGTCGGAGGGCGGGGAGCGGTTCCGCGCCAATGACGACGGGGAACCGGCGGGGTCGGCGGGAAGGCCGAGATTGGGGCAGTTGTTGTCGCGGGGGCTGACGAATCTGCTGGTGGTGGTCGTACGCTATTTCGGCGGGATCAAATTGGGAGTGCCGGGGCTGATCGCAGCCTACAAGGCTGCCACGGCGGACGCATTGGAAGCGGCGGAGGTGACGGAACGAACGGAGAATCGGGAAATTACGGTCGAATTCCCGTACCTGGTGATGAACCCGGTGATGAAGGTCGTGAAGGAGATGAAGCCGAAAGTGTTGGGGCAGGATTTCGACCTGGCCTGCCGGGTGCGCCTGTCGGTGCGGCTGCGGGATGCGGAGACGCTGATGCAGCGGGTGGGGGATATAGAAGGGGTAAATGTGTCATTATCATAGCGCGTATTATGAAAGAAAAACAAAGTTTGGTATCGATCCATGACTTCACGAAGGAGGATATTCTCCGGATCATGGAGCTGGCTGCCGATTTCGAAGCCAATCCGGACCAGCGGCTGCTTTACGGCAAAGTGGTGGCGTCGCTCTTTTTCGAACCTTCCACCCGGACGCGGCTCAGCTTCGAGAGCGCGATCAATCGGCTGGGAGCGAGGGTGATCGGTTTCTCGGAGGTAAACAATACGAGTGTTTCCAAGGGGGAGACCCTGCACGATACGATAACGGTGATCTCGAACTACTGCGATATGATCGTGATGCGGCACCCGATCGAAGGTGCGGCGCGCTATGCCAGCGAGGTGTCGAAAGTGCCGGTGGTCAATGCGGGCGACGGGGCCAACCAGCACCCGAGTCAGACGCTGCTCGACCTCTATTCGAACCTCAAGACGCAGGGACGGCTGGACAATATCAACATCATGATGGTGGGCGACCTGAAATACGGGCGGACGGTGCATTCGCTGCTGGAGGCCCTGTCGCATTTCAAGGCGGAGTTTACTTTCGTGTCGCCGCCGGAACTGCAGATGCCCACGGAGTACAAAATGCAGCTTTACGAGCGCGGCATTTCGTACTACGAAACCTCCGACATCATGGAGCGGATGGAGATGGCCGACATCATCTACATGACGCGGGTGCAGCGGGAGCGTTTCTCTGACATCATGGAGTACGAGCGGGTGAAGAATGCTTATGTCCTGCATAGCAATATGCTGGAGAAGACCAAACCGAACATGAAGATCCTGCATCCGCTGCCGAGGGTCAACGAAATTGCCACGGATGTGGATTCGAACCCGAAAGCCTACTATTTCCACCAGACGGAAAACGGGGTTTATACGCGTATGGCAATAATGGCATACCTGTTCGGTGTCAAATAATTGAAAGATTTACCTAAAGTATTTTAATGCCATGTCTCAACAGCAGGATAATCATAAAAAGGGAATTTTGGAAGTCAGCGCCATCGAGAACGGAACGGTGATCGACCATATTCCGCCGACCAGCCTGTTCAAAGTCATCAAGTTGCTGAATCTGGATAGTACGAAACATCAGGTGACGTTCGGCACCAACCTGAAAAGCAAACGGATAGGAACCAAAGCGATTATCAAGATCGCGGACAAATACTGTGCGGACGAGGAGATCAGCTATATCTCGCTGGTGGCGCCAACGGCGCGGCTGAGTATTATCCGGGATTACGAGGTGGCCGAGAAACGACAGATCGAAGTGCCGGCCTGTGTCGAAGGCTTTGTCAAATGCGGCAACCCGATGTGCGTGACCAACCACGAGCCGCATATCAAGACCCGGTTCGATGTCTTTACGCGGGGCGGGGAATTGGCATTGCGGTGCAAGTATTGCGAAAAGATCACCACGCAGGAGCAGATCGAGATCATACGATAGGGACCGGTTTTTGCGTTGGTGTGTAGTTAATCGAAATTGTGAATGGAACAATATATTCATGTCAAGGGTGCCAAAGTCCATAATCTTAAAAATATAGAGGTTAAAATTCCGCACAATAAGCTGGTAGTGATCACCGGTTTGTCGGGCTCGGGGAAGTCCACTTTGGCATTCGATACGATATTTGCGGAGGGGCAGCGGCGGTATGTGGAGAGCTTGTCGGCATACGCCCGGCAGTTTTTGGGAAAGATCGAGAAGCCGGACGTGGATTTCATCACCGGGATCGCTCCGGCCATCGCTGTGGAGCAGAAGGTCAATACGCGGAACCCGCGTTCGACGGTGGGGACCACTACGGAAATATACGATTATCTGCGCTTGTTGTACGCGCGGATCGGTAAGACCATTTCCCCGGTGAGCGGCAGGGAGGTGAAAGCGCATACGGTGCAGGACGTGATCGATTACGTGGCGGCGATGGAGGCGGAAAGCAGGGCGATGGTGGCGGCGCCGGTTGTTTTGCATGAAAACCAGGGGGTGATCGAGAAGCTGACCTTGCTGATGAAAGATGGCTTCGAGCGTCTGGTGTTGCCGTCGGGCGGGATGAAGTACACACAGGATATCCTGCCGGAAATCGACAAATTTCAGGCGGAAGACTTATCGGTATTGGTCGACCGTTTTTCTGTCCCGGAGCGTGCCGCGGAAGATTCGGGGTGGCAAAGTCGCTTGTTCGATTCCGTGCAGACGGCTTTCGATCTGGGTGACGGCCGTTGTTCGGTAATTGTGATTCTGACTGAGAATCATAAGGATAAAGGTGTTCATGTAGAGCAATTCTCGAATCGGTTCGAGGCGGATGGGATTATCTTTCAGCGCCCTTTTGAGCATATGTTCAGTTTCAATAATCCGCTGGGGGCTTGTCCCCGGTGCGAGGGGTATGGACGCGTGGTGGGGATCGACGAAGATCTGGTGATTCCCGACAAGTCGAAGACGATTTATGACGACGCGATCGTTTGCTGGCGTGGGGAGACGATGAAGTGGTGGAAGGAACAGCTGGTGATGAACGCCTCCAAATTCAACTTTCCGATACATAGGCCGTTTCATGAACTGACCGAAGAACAGCGTCGTTTGTTGTGGCGCGGGAACTGGTATTTTCACGGCTTGGACGAGTTCTTTGAATTCCTGGAGAAAGAGCGGTACAAGATTCAATATCGGGTGATGCTGTCGCGCTACACGGGGAAAACGACTTGTCCGGATTGCGGCGGGGCGCGCCTGCGCAAGGAGGCGACCTATGTGAAGGTCGGCGGCAAGGCTATTACGGATCTGGTGCGGATGCCGGTGAGTGAGCTGAAGAACTTTTTCGACCATCTGGAGTTGGACGCTCATGATGCGTCGGTGGGGGAGAGGGCTATGATGGAGATCAGGAACCGTTTGCAGTATCTGGAGGCTGTGGGGTTGTCCTATCTGAATCTGGATCGTCTGTCGTCCACATTGTCG
>CAZAPI010000078.1:0-7311 GCA_964486945.1 uncultured Rikenella sp.
ATAAAGTAAAAGTTTTACTCCCGGGCAATGCGTTCGTGGTCCGGCACGGGGCGTGATTGCTTTCCGGTCGGGAAACAGTCTTCCCGCTGAAGAAACCCCCGACGGCATAAAGGTGTGAAAAATAAAGGCGGTGCGGTCAGTCCGACTTCAGGACGGTAAAGCGTATCCGTTGCCGGTTGCCGCTGTCGTCCACGATGGTCAGCCAGTGCTCCCCGGCGGCCGGGGCGACGGACAGGGTGTGCCGGGCGGCCGACACCGAACGGGTCGAGCCGAGGTAGGTGTTGTCAAGATGCCAGTGTATCGTTGCGCTGTCGGAACGGTGCGCAGCGCGGAAAATGAATCGCTCCGTGGATGCCTTGCCGCCTGCGAACCCTTTGGGCAGGTAGAGGATGGCATTTTGCTGCGGATAGATCAGTTCCAGGGGCCGGGAGCCGGTCACGGTGGGAGGTACGGCGTAGTCCGAGGCGGACTGCCGATAATAGTATTCCGCGGCGGGAGGCAGCACGAACCACCCCTTGACGCCGCCGTCCGCGGTGACTGGTTTGTGGTACGGGCAAAGCGGCGAGGCGACACCTGCGCTGGGAATGCGGACGGTATCGACCGGGTCGCCGGACGAATAGCACCACCGGGAAGCCCGGTGGCCGCTGCGGCGGCATACGGCGGCGGACTCCATGTCGTCCAGCGGCTCGGCGAACCACTGCCCGGCTGCCGGGAGCATCGAGAAGATGTCGAACATAATGGGGGCGGCATGGCCCACGCCGGTCATCGAGGCGCGTCCTTCGCCGTCGGCGTTGCCGACCCACACGCCTACGGCGTAGCGGGGCGTGAGGCCGATGGCCCAGGCGTCGCGGTTGCCGTAACTGGTGCCGGTCTTCCATGCCACCTGTTTCATGGAGCTGAACTCTTGCCACGCGGCCTCTTCTTCGGGCCGGTTCACGCCGCTCATGGTCTCGAACATAAACCACAGGGCGGAGGGGGAGAGGGGGCAAATCCCGGTATTCCTGCCCGGGATCACGGCTGCCTCCGGGACTTCGGCAGTGCTCGAACTGTCCGTTCGTCCTCGGCGTGCATCCTCTGCGCCGCTAAAACGTCGCTGCACCAGAGGTCGCCGTTGCTGCGGGGGCTCGCCCGCATCGCTCCGTTCGGTTGGAAAGGGCGCGGCGGGGCCGGTATTGTCCGGCGGTGAATTGTGTATGCTCAGCTTCCGCATATCCCCCGCCTCGTAACGCCCCGTCCGGTTGTAGGTCTCCAGCGACCGGGCCAGCGAGGCGTAAAGGCCGGTCATCTCCCACAGGGTCCCTTCCGCCCCGCCGAGGATCAGCGTGGCGCCGTAGTCGTCGGCGCTGCGATCGAGGGTCGTCAGACCCATCGACCGCAGCAGGGCGAGCAGCCGGCTGCTGTTGTAGAGGGTCAGCATCCGCACGATCGGCACGTTGAGCGACCGTGCCACCGCCTCGCTTGCCGGCACTACGCCGCTGAAGGTCTTGCTGTGATTGGACGGGGTGAAGCCTGCGATATTCAGCGGCGTGTCGAAGACCAGCGAGTGAGGCAGTATCTGTCCTTCGCTGAGCATCGCGCCGTAGAGGATCGGTTTCAGGAGGCTGCCGGTGCTGCGCCGCGAGCGGATGATGTCGACGGCGCGCCCGTCTTTGGCATCGGTCGCCGAGCGGTCTTTCGCGGCGGAGGGGGTGATATTCCCGACGTAGGCCAGTACTTCGCCGGTCTGCACGTCGGCCACGATGGCCGCCGCGTTGCGGATGCGGTTGGCGGCGAGCGTCCAGCGGCCGTAGTTGTCTACGATCTGTCGGGTGCGCTGCTGGAGGGTATTGTCGAGGGTGGAGCGCAGGGCGGTACCTGCCGGGAGGCGGTCGGTGAGGTGGGGAGCCTGTCGGGGCAGCGGCTCCGGAGCGTCGGGCAGCGGTTCGATCAGCGCGGCGGCGTAGTCGGTGCTGTCGAGTGCGCCGGTCTGCAAAAGGCGGTGCAGGAGCCGGTCCCGTTTGGTTTGCAATGTCTGTCGGCCGCGTCCGGGATGGATCAGAGCGGGGGAGTTGGGCAGCACGGCCAGGGTGGCGGCTTCGGCCCACGACAGCTGGTCGGGGGCGTGGCCGAAGTAGCGCCACGCGGCGGCCTCGATGCCCACGACGTTCCCGCCGAACGGGGCGTGGGCGGCATAAAGACTGAGGATCTCCTCTTTGGTGTAGCTCCATTCGATGCGGGTGGCGATGAGCATCTCGCGCAGTTTTTCGCCGACGGTCCGGGGCGGGTTGCCGCGGCTCAGGCGGACGAGCTGCATGGTGAGGGTCGATCCGCCGCTGACCACCTCCCCTGTCGCGTAATTCTGCCGGGCGGCCCGGACGATGGAGGGCAGCGAAACGCCGGCGTGCCGGTAGAACCGCCGGTCTTCGTACTCGACCACGGCGCGGGCGTATTTTCGGGGCAGGGCATCTCCCGGCGGAAAGCGCCACTGCTCGTCGGCGGCCACTTTGGCGCCCAGCAGCTCGCCGCCGCGGGCGTAGAGCACGGTGGAGTACGGGGCTTCGAACAGGGGCCGGGGCAGCAGCAGGGCGTATCCGACCGCGGGGGCGGCCAGAAGAATGAAAATCGATGCTCTGCGCAGCTTGTGCCGCCGGGGTCTGTCCATGGCATCAAAATTAATGATTTTTAATGCGAAATGCCGGGTTTATAGGCGGCGAATATTATATTTGTAAGAGTGTTCCAGGCCAAAGAGTTAGGGGTTATTCCGGCTTTCTGGCAGCCGTTCTGTTCGCGGGATGGGCAGCGGCTTCCGTGCCGTTGCAGGGAACGGTAAAGGGTATCGAGAGCTATCCGTCGGGGGTTGTGTGGCCATGTCGGTGCTGCTGAAAGGCGGGGCGGAAGAGGAGGTGGCATTCCCGGATCGGGGATGTTGACTTGAAAATCGGAGCTGGAGCCGGGTGCGGAACGGATTTTGACGTTCATCTGCTCGATGCGCTATCCGAAGGGGTGCGGTCTGTTTTTAATGGACGAATAAACGGTTACGGATTATGAAACGACTGGGAAACGGGGTTGTCGGGGCCATCTTGTCGGCCGGGGCTGCGGTTTTAGTGCTTGCGGGTATGGTGTCGTGCGGCGGCAAAGCCGAGCATACGACCGGGGTACGGCCCGCCGAGGTCGTTTACAATCCGTTGGTGGAGAGCTTCACCTCCGGGACTGTCGGGCGGCGCGATCCGATCTTCGTGACGCTGACCGATGTCGTGGCGGCGGATGCGCGCCTGGGAAAGTATATCGAAATCTCGCCGAGGACCAAGGGGGTATGGGCGGTGTCGGATGAGGATCCGCGGACGCTGGTCTTCACACCCGGCCCGGAGTTCGGGCGCGGGGTGCTCTATACGGTGAAGATGGAGCTGGGGGGATTGCTGCCGGGGAATCCGGAGGCGCGGGATTTCTCGTTCTCGTTCAAGACGCTGCCGGCCGATGCCGCGGCGGAGCTGGCTTCGTTCACGGTGGAGCCGGATGGTACCTATACGGTCGAGGGGACTTTGTATACGGCGGATTATGAGGATTCAGCCCGAGTTAAGAGCATGGCCCTGTGGAACGGGTTGCGGGAAGGAAACGTGCATTGGATGCACAGCGCGGACGGGCGCGGCCATGGGTTCTTGGTGTCGGGGATAAAGGCTGCGGGAACGGCGGGAAAGCTGACCCTGACGGTGAAGGATAAAAAGGCGGGGTACGGGAAGCAGGAGGTGCTGGGTGTGGCGCTGCCGGCAGCGGGCGATTTCGGGCTCCACTCCGTGGACTATTCCGCGGACCGGGAGAAGTATATCGAGGTGCGCTTCACGCAGCGGCTCGACCCGGAGCAGGATATGGACGGGCTGGTGTGGCTGGACGGGGTGAACTCGGTGCGGCAGGTCGAGGGGAACAAGGTGTTGGTCTATCCGGACGCGTCGTCGTTGAAAGGCGAGGACGGGCGGGTGAGTGTGACGCTGTATGTGGACGCTTCGCTGCGGTCGGCGCAGGGGAAAAAGCTGGGGCGGGATGTGCGGCAGGCGGTGGTGTTGGAGAACGGCGATCCGGCGGTGCGTTTTGTGGGGAAAGGTACGGTGGTGCCCCCTGTGTCGGCATTGGCCGGCTCCAAAGGCGAGGGGCGGGGCGTTCCGTTCCAGGCGATCGGCCTGCGGGCGGTGCGGGTCGAGGTGTTTCGGATACTCGAAAATTCGGTGGGGCAGTTCCTGCAGGAGAACGAACTGTCGGACAACGACGGGGGTGGCATTATGCGGAGGGCGCGGCCGGTGGCCTGCAAAACGATATTCCTGGACGGGGCGGGAGAACAGAAACTCCGGCGGTGGGCGACTTATTCGCTGAACCTGGACGAGCTGGCGAAGCCTGAGCCGGGGGCTTTGTACTGCATTTCGCTGTCGTTCGACCGCCCGATGGCGGCGCTGCCTTGCATCCCGGCGGTGGAACGGCTCACCGAACAGGCGGCGCTGGCGGCCGATAAGGAGCGGTTCGAGGCGACTGTGAAACAGTTCGACAAGGGGGGATACTATTGGAGCGGCAACGACTACGACTGGCGCGACTACAACTGGCGCGAGCGGAACGACCCGTGCACGCCGAGCTATTACTATAACGCTTCGGTGCGGCGGAACTTGCTGGTGACGGATCTGGGGGTGATCGCCAAGGCGTCGGACGAGCCGAAGATGCTGGTTGCGGTGCACAGCATCACGACGACCGAGCCGGTGAAGGATGCGCATGTGGAGCTGCGGAATTTCCAGGGGCAGCGGGTCTGCTGGGGCGTGACGGACGGCGACGGGCTGGTGGAGGTGAAGTACGAACAGGGGAGGCCGTACTATGCGGTGGTGTCGAAGGATGACCAGCGGACTTACCTGAAGGTCAATGCCGGGTCGGAACTTTCGACCTCGACGTTCGACGTGTCGGGCGAACAGGTGCAGGAGGGGTTGAGGGGCTTCGTCTGGACGGAGCGCGGGGTGTGGCGGCCGGGCGATACCGTTTACTTGAATTTCGTGACGGCGGGCATGCGGCTGCCGAAGGGGCATCCGGTGACGGTCGAGCTGCGTTCGCCGCTGGGGCAGCTGTACCAGCGGCGGGTGGCGACCCAAGCGGTCGGGGGGATCTATGGTTTCGTACTCTCCACCGATGCGGGGGCGCCCACGGGGGTGTGGAATGCCACGGTGACGGTGGGCGGGGCGGCTTTCGGCAAGCGGCTGCGGATCGAAGCGGTGAAACCGAACCGCCTCAAGATCGACCTGAAGTTTCCGGGCGAATATATCCGGCGGGGGGAACCGCTGAACGCGACCTTGCACGGCGAGTGGCTGACGGGTGCGCGGGCGGGTGACCTGCGTTACACGGTCGAGACGGAGTTCACGGCGGTGCGGAATAGTTTTCCGGCTTATAGCGGTTATGTTTTTGACAATCGATATCGGTCGTTCCGGCCGGAGAGCGCGCCGGAGATTACGGGGACTACGAATGCGGAGGGGAATGCGACGATAACGGCCACCCTGAACGGGGGCGAGAAGGCGGGGGGCATGTTGCAGGCCAATATCACTGCGCGGCTGTTCGAACCTTCGGGCGAGGCGAGCGTGGACGGGCAGACGATGCTCTATTCGCCGTTCACTTCCTATGTGGGGATCAAAGCGCCGGAGGGGGCGGATGACCGGCTGAACACGGGACAGGACTACACGTTCGGGATCGCGACGGTGACACCGGGCGGGGCTCCGGCGGGGGGTAGGAGTGTCGAGGTGTGCGTTTACAAGGTGGACTGGTACTGGTGGTGGAGTTCGGAGCGGAACGAGCTGGCGCGGTACGTTTCGGATCGCGGCCTGACGCCGGTGCGGCAGGAGCTGGTGGAGACTTCGGCTATGGGCGGTAGGGCGACCTGCAAAATGAATGTTCCGAAGGCGGATTGGGGGACTTATTACGTGACGGCGCGGGATATGGAGAGCGGCCACGAGGCGGCGGTGCTGGTCTATATGGACTGGCCGGACTACGGAAACCGCCGCAATGACGGGGCGGGGGCGATGCGGTTGGCAGTGTCGCTGGACAAGAAGTCGTATGACGTGGGGGAAAAGGCGACGGTGAGCTTCCCGGCCACGGAGGGCTCGCGGGCGATTATCTCGGTGGAGAACGGCTCGCGTGTGTTGAAGACGTTCCTGGTGGAGTGCGACGGCGACGGCCCGGCGAAGTACAAGTTCGAGGTGACACCGGATATGCAGCCGAATGTCTACCTGAATGTGACGCTGTTGCAGCCGTACGGCAAGGTGGAGAACGATCTGCCGGTGCGGTTGTACGGGATCGTGCCGCTGGTGGCGGCCTCGGCGGGGAGCAGGCTGGATCCGGTGATCGGCTGTCCGGACGAGGTGCTGCCGGAGTCGGAGGTGGTCGTAACCGTCTCGGAACGTACGGGTCGGTCTTGCGCCTATACGCTGGCGCTGGTGGACGAGGGGTTGCTGGACCTGACGCGGTTCCGCACGCCGGATCCGTGGGGGGCTTTCAATGCGCGGGTGGCGCTGGGGGTTTCGACGTGGGACATCTATAACGATGTGCTGGGGGCCTACGGTGGCCGGATCGAGCAGATGTTCGCCGTCGGGGGCGACGATGCCCTCGATCCGGCATCCAAGGCTTCGGTGAACCGTTTCCCGCCGGTGGTGCGCTACCTCGGCACGTTCGAGTTGGGAAGCGGCAAGACGGCGACGCATAAGGTGAGGCTGCCGGCTTATATGGGGCGTGTGCGGGTGATGGCGGTGGCTGTGGCGCAGGATGCGGACGACGGGAACGGGGCGTGGGGCTCGGCGGAGAAGTCGGTGGCGGTGCGGGCACCGTTGATGGTGTTGGGCACGGCTCCGCGCGCGGTGGCGCCGGGGGACGAGTTCGTGGTGTCGGCGACGCTGATCGCCACGCAAGACGGGGTCGGGAACGTAACTGCCTCTATTACTGCGGACGAGGATATCTTTACTGTGGTGGGACCGGCACGGCAGGCGGTTGCTTTGAATAAGAAGGGGGACAGTATCGCGTTGTTCCGCCTGAAGGTGAAGGATGCGGTGCCTGCGGGTATCGTGGCTGGCGGCCATATCGGGATCACGGCGACGGGGGGCGGCAAATCGTCCCGTTACGGGATGGATATTCCGGTGCGGACGTTGGCTTTGCCGGTGTCGTCGGGGCGGAACTATACCGTGGCGGCGGGTAAGACCTGGGAGGGCACGGCGGCTTTGCAGGGGATGCCGGGGACGCAGAAGCTGATGCTGGAGGTGTCGTCGATGCAGCCGGTGGGGGCGGCGCAGCGGATGGAGTACCTCTCCGCTTATCCGTACGGGTGTA
>CAZAPI010000079.1:0-7277 GCA_964486945.1 uncultured Rikenella sp.
ACCAGCGCATCGTCTGTTCAAATTACACCCTCCTGGTTCGCAAATCCTTAACACACCTGAATTAAACTTCCGCGCAAACAAAAAATCAGTCATCCACCGGTACACCACCACGGCCAGCCAGCAGACCGATCATTTCAACCTCCGGCCTCCCGGGCAGCTTGTCCTTCCTTCAACTCCATCTCCTTATAGAGCAACCCGCTCGTATTGAAGAACTTCCACACCGGCAGTCCGTTCATCGGAATCCACCGCCGCAGTCCGTCCGCCGACGGTTTATCGGGCACGATATCGCGCGCTTCCACCTCGATCCCATGCTCTGCGAGTCATTCGGCGGCTTTGCGGCAGGTGCCGCACGGAAGATAATATACGAACAATGGCTTCATTTTTGTAATATTTTCCATTATATTGCAAATGTAACCATCCCTATACCTGAGACGCCCTATGCTGCCTTTGATGCTGACCGACCTGACGCTGCCGCTGACCAACCCGGTGCTGAAATTCCTCCTGATCCTGATCATTATCCTGTTCGCGCCGCTGCTGCTCAACAAGATAAGGATCCCCCACCTGCTGGGGCTGATCATCGCCGGCGCCGTGGTGGGGCCTTTCGGATTCAACCTGATGGAGCGCGACAGCAGCATTATTATGTCCGGGACAGTCGGACTGCTCTATATCATGTTCCTCGCCGGGCTGGAGATCGACATCGCGGATTTCAAGAAAAACAGCTGGCGAAGCTTAGTGTTCGGCCTCTACACGTTCTGCATACCGATGGTTCTGGGACTATTGGCCAGCGTCTACCTGCTCCATTTCAACATCCTGACCTCGATCCTGCTGGCCAGCATGTTCGCCTCCCACACCCTTATCACCTACCCCATTATCAGCAAGCTGGGCGTGCAGAAAAACCCCGCTGTGACCATTACCGTCGGGGGAACGATGATCACCGACACGCTAGCCCTGCTGGTGCTGACCATTATCGTCGGGCTGTCGGCAGGCTCGGTGGACAACGGTTTCTGGATACGGCTGGGCGTGTCGCTGGCGCTTTTCGCCAGTATCATCCTGCTGCTTTTCCCCCTGCTCGGCCGGTGGTTCTTCAAACGGTTCCACGACAAGGTGTCGCAATATATCTTCGTGCTGGCCATCGTGTTCCTGGGAGCTTTCCTGGCCGAGGCCGCAGGGATCGAGCCGATCATCGGCGCCTTCCTCGCGGGGCTGGCGATGAACCGGCTGATCCCGCGCACCTCGCCGCTGATGAACCGTATCGAATTCGTGGGAAATGCCATTTTCATCCCGTTTTTCCTGATCGGAGTGGGGATGCTGATCGACTACCGCGCCTTTTTCAAGGATTTCGAGACCATCAAAGTGGCGATCGTGATGACTGTTATCGCCACGGCGGCTAAATTCCTGGCCGCCTACGCCACCCAGAAATCATTCAAATACACCGCAGACCAGCGGCGGCTGATCTTCGGGCTGAGCAACGCGCAGGCGGCGGCGACGCTGGCGGCAGTGATGGTCGGCTACAGCATCGTCACGGGCCATACCGAAACCGGGGAGCCGGTCCGCTTGCTGAACGAGAGCGTATTGAACGGCACCATCCTGATGATCCTGATCACCTGCACCATCGCCTCGTTCGCCACCCAACGCGGGGCGCGGAACATCGCCCTTTCGGACGCACCGGATTCGACGCCCGAACACGAAAAGAGCGTGCCGCCGGAACGCATCCTGATCCCGGTGAGCCATCCGGAGACCGCCGAAGAGCTGATCCACCTGAGCGTGACCCTGAAATCCAAAGGCAACGAGAACGGGCTTTACGCCCTGCACGTCGTCTCCAACGACAACGCCGCGGACAATGCCGACCGGCAGGGACGGCGGTTGCTGGAGAAGGCCGTGATCGCGGCCGCGGCCACGGACAACGAGATGCAGGAATTACTGCGTTACGACTCGGACATCGCCAATGCGATCGTCAGCACCATCTACGAACAAAAGATCACCGACCTGATCCTCGGCCTGCAACCGAACCTGCCGGACGAAACGCCTGCGGTTTTCCCCAGCGCCACTACGGAAAGCATTCTGTCGCAGAACAACATTACCACGCTGGTCTACAAACCCGTGCAACCTCTCTCGACGGCAAGCCGCCTGTTGGTCTTCGTGCCCGACCGGGCCGAAAAAGAGCTGGGGTTCGCCCTCTGGATGCTGAGAGTCTGGAATATGGGGCGCAATACCAGCACCAAAGTGGTCTTTTACGCTCCGTCGCACACGCTGGCCCAGATCGAGGCCATCCACGCCAAGAACCCGATCGAGGCGGAGTTCCACGAATTCAACGAGTGGGACGATTTCCTGATCCTGCTCCGCGAAGTGAAGGCGAACGACATCCTGCTGGCCGTGCTGAGCCGCAAGGGAGGGCCGTCGTACCACCGGGTCATGAACCACGTTCCGTACTATCTGGGCAAATACGCCCGTTCGAACAGTTTTATCCTGATATACCCGCTCCAGCAGAACGACCCGCGGGACAGCGATCTCAACAACCCTTCGCTGCTACTCAACTGACCCGGCGATCGAACCTTTAAATCCCTCACTGCGCCATGCTGAACCGGACCGACCGTTACAACCTGCCTTTCCGCCAACTGCTCTTTCTGGAGGAGGGCACTATCGGAGTGGTAATCTTCTGGCAGCTCTTTTTTCGTGGGGGTATTTCCGGGGACCCTTACGCTCTACGTGGTGCGCTGCGGAGCACGCTGTTCCGACTGACGGAAGCGAGCCGCTGGAAACCCCGGCTCGCTTCATCCCTGCCGGTGGCCGGCACTTCCATTCTGCTGCCGGGCATCGGCGGTAGTAAACAGCCCCGGCACCTGTTCCGAAAGGATCGGCAGCAGCGACGGTTCGTTGCTTCGCTCGATCTTTTCCCTTCCCACAACCGTGACGAACGTCGGTTTCGTTGCGCATGCCGGTGACATCCCTACACAGAGCAAACTTCAGCCCATACCGGGGCGGTCAGGCCGAGGGGCAATAAAGTTATGGAAATGCCTTTTTCATCGTTGCCAAGATACCCCGGCGAACTTTCGACAAATTACATAAATTACGGACAGCACTACCGTATTACAGATATTTTTTGAATTTAATCCTTGATATAGAGATCATTAAAACTACCGAACATTTTGTCGGGACTACGGTTCTCGGGGATAAAACGGGATACAAAAAAAGCGTTTACGGAATCGTAAACGCTTCGATCATTGCGGTGCGGACGAGACTCGAACTCGCGACCCCCTGCGTGACAGGCAGGTATTCTAACCAGCTGAACTACCGCACCAGTTTTTTAGATTGCAGTGCAAAGGTAACCAATTCTCCGGATTCTGCAAACCGCAACCCCGTTTTTATTCCTCTTTTTTGAAGAACGAGAACTGCACGCTTCCGTAACTTCTTCGTTCATAAAAATTTGGATACTCTGAAAAATCTTTCTCCGCCGAGTGTTCCAGAACAAAAATCCCATCGTCCCGCACGAATCCTCCCTCAAGGACAAGCCCCGGCAGGGACTCCACCCCGTCCATATCATACGGCGGATCGGCAAAGACAATATCGAAAGTTTCAGCTCCCGCCATGCTCTTGAGGTAGACGAAGACATTGGTCTTGACGCTTTGCACCTGTCCGAAGCCGAGTTCTTTGGCCGTTGCCGCGATAAAACGCTGGTGCAGCGGGTTCATCTCGACCGATACCACCCGCTTCGCTCCGCGCGACGCGAATTCGTAACTGATCGAGCCGGTCCCGGAGAACAGGTCCAGAACCTCCACCTCCTCCAGGTCGTACAGGTTCTGGAGCACATTGAACAGGTTTTCCTTGGCGAAATCGGTCGTCGGCCGGGCCCTGAAATTGCGCGGCGGAATGATCTGCCGGCGCTTGCGGACACCTCCTACTATACGCATATCTCCCTGATTCGTTGATGATTGTAAAATCTGATCTCGCGGGCGTCCACTTCGGCAAAATACCGCATGAAAAATCCCCGCAACTGCTCTGCCCCTTCCCCTGTCAGGAGCAGCCGGTATGCTGTGAACCCGTCGTGCTTGACCAGTTTCTGTATATAATAGAGCAACTCTTCCGGAGTGTCCGCCCGCAGTGTTTCGGCGGCATACAGTCCGGTATGGCAAACGGTCAGGTGAACCAAGTCACCGTCCAGTACCGCGTGCACCTGGTTGGCCTGCGTCGCATCCACCTCCAGCAAAAGAGGGTGGTAGAAAAGCGCCTCGGGATACAACTGCATCAGTCCCGCCACCAATCCCGCATCCGTCTGCCAGACTGCGGCGGCCTGTCCCGAAAGCAGGTTGTTCGACAGAGTCGTCATCCCCGGCACGTACATATTAGCTGCTTTCAAGTACTGTTCCGCCCGCTCCGGTTCGAACAGGGGTTGCGGGATCAGCAGAACGTTATCCGTCGAGCATCCCACGAACACCCTATCCAGCGGCGGCGCGGCGGCGGTCAGCATCGGTTCCCTGGCCAGGATCGACGCCATATCGGTATCGCGATAGGCCACGGAACGCAGGATCGCCTCCCCGCCCATGCCGGGCGAGATGTCGAACACGACAAAAGAAAATCCATTCAGACCGACCTGAATGGATAATTCTCTGCTCTTTAGATAATGCCGGGTTACTTCCTGCATCGCTCCTGAATATCAAAAGTTTCGGAAAGGAGATCGCGGCCCTCGCCGGCCCCCGCACCTACACCTATTCCCAGTTCCCTGCCTCATTGGTGGTAGCGGTCAGCGAACCCACCTTCAGGCCGTCCGCGCGGTTCAGGGTTTTCACCTGGTAGTCGCGGAAATTGATCAGCTCCTGTTTATCCAGATCGCCCAGGAAAGTCGGGTACTGGGCAAAGGCCTCGAATACCGGAACGACGACCCTCGATTCGGTTTCGATCGACGCGGTGTCCATTGCGAACTGCTGCAACGAACCGGTGGCCTCCACCGATCCCGGAATATAACGCAGGTTGTTGACATCCCCTCCCAGGCTGAAAAATTCAATGGTATCCTTAACCGCCACCTGGAATTTCTGACGGTGCACAAGTCCCTGTGCCACAGCCACCGAGTCGTCCTCCGACCCGATCGCCCGTTCGAAAGTCAGCGAGTCATGCTCCACGAAAGCGACCAGCGAATCGAAGCTCGGAGTGAACTTCAGGTATTTCGAGCGGAAAGCCCGCTGCGCCGTACGGATATCCTTGAGCCGTTCGACCACTTTCGTTTCGCGTTCCTTGCGGATGCGTTCGAACTCGAGCGGCGTATTGAACAATGAATAAAGCCACCACACCAATGCTACGATCACCGCCAGCAAAAGGACCTGGAGAAGAATTTTTTTCATCTTATGATTTTAGTTTTTAAGTTTGTTTACGGTTAGCAGCAACCGACCACCACTGAAATTCCCGAAAGCATGTCTCTGAGCAGCCATATTGCGACCCAAATATACAGCAATTTTGCATTCACACCAACAGCGGAGCAAAAAAAGTTGATCGATGCGCTGGCGGAATACCTCACTTCCGGGGACGAGAGCGCCGTTTTCCTGATCAACGGCTATGCCGGAACGGGAAAAACCACTGTGACCGGGGCGTTGGTGCGGACCCTGCGGCAGATGGAACTTCCCTGCGTGCTGATGGCCCCCACCGGGCGGGCCGCCAAAGTAATGAGCCGTTATGCCGGGGCCGAGGCCTATACGATCCACAAGACCATCTACCGGGAACGGACTGTCGGGGGAGCCGAAGGTTCCAAATTCGACCTGAATTTCAACAAATCCCACGACACGCTCTACCTGATCGACGAGGCCTCGATGCTGACGGGGCGGGCGGCGTCCCTGAGCGGCGAATGGGCGACGTTCGGCACGGGAGACTTGATCGAAGACATGTTCGACTACATCCGCCTCGGACGCAACAACAAAGTGATCCTGGTGGGCGACCAGGCGCAGCTGCCGCCGGTGGGTTACGACAATTCCCCGGCTTTGAACCCGGAATATATGACCAAATACGGCACCGTCTGGAATTTCACCTTGTCAGAGGTGGTGCGCCAGCAGAGCGATTCCGGCATTCTCTACAATGCCACAGAGATACGGGGCATGATCGAGGCGGGGTTCGCAGGCATTCCGCGGTTCAGCGTCGATTTCCCGGACATGGTGCGGCTCGACGGGCGGGAACTGATCGACGAAATCGACTCCTGCTACGGACGGTACGGACAATCGGAAACGGCAATCATCACGCGCTCCAACAAACGAGCAAACCACTACAACCAGGGTGTCCGGCGGACGATCCTGGACTACGACGAGGAGATCGGCTCGGGCGATATGCTGATGGTAGTCAAGAACAATTACCGTTACGTGGAGCGCGACCCGAATGCGAAGATGGACTTCATTGCAAACGGGGACATCGCACGGGTGCACCGGATCTATAAAACGCGGGAGAAATACGGTTTCCATTTCGCCTACGCGGAGCTGGAATTCCCGGACTACGACGATTACAGCCTGGAGTGCTGGCTGCTGCTGGACGTGCTGCACAGCGACGCGCCCTCCCTGAGCCGGGAGCAGCAGTCGCGCTTGTTCCTGGCCGTGGAACAGGATTATGCGGAGATCAAACAGAAAGGGAAACGCTACAAGGCGGTGCTCGGGGATGAATTTTACTCCGCTTTGCAGGTGAAATTCGCCTATGCGATCACGTGCCACAAGGCGCAGGGCGGGCAATGGTCAGCTATCTTTCTGGACGTGATGCTGTTCGGCGACGAGCTGATGACACTGGAACTGTTGCGGTGGCTCTACACGGCGGTGACGCGGGCCACGGAACGGCTCTATCTGGTCAACTACGACGAGCGTTTCTTTGTCGAAAACGAATGACCGGCCATTCCGGATGGACACTTAAATACTATAAAAAAAGCCTTGCATATCGGATATGCAAGGCTTTCGAGAAAGTATCCCTAAAAAGAGATGGACGCGCCTTATTTGGCCAGTTTTTTCTCTTTGATACGTGCTTTCTTACCGGTCAGGTTACGCAGGTAGAAGATACGTGCACGACGTACCACCCCGACTTTGTTCAGCTCGATCTTGCTGATGGTCGGCGAGTTCACCGGGAAGATACGCTCCACACCGATCCCGTCGGAGATCTTGCGGATAGTGAAGGTTTCGGTGGCTCCCGAGCCACGGCGCTGGAGCACCACGCCCCGGAAGTTCTGAAGGCGTTCTTTGTTACCTTCGCGGATCTTGATAGTTACGGTGATGGTGTCACCTGCCTTGAATGCGGGGACTTCGGCGGTCTCCTGTTTGAAAGCC
>CAZAPI010000080.1:0-7269 GCA_964486945.1 uncultured Rikenella sp.
AAAGTTTTTTTGGTTCTTTTTGTTCACAAAAAGAACAGTACCAGACGGAACAGTGCAAAATAAATCGAACATTTATTTCGGATTGACCGTGTAGTCGAGCTTCACGCCCGCCACGATCTTCAGGTCGAGCTCGGCCGGCGAATAGATCCGCGCCGCAGTCCGTTCGGCTGCCCCCATCGTCGTGGCCGTCATACGCAGGTAAAGTTTGTCGGCCCCCAGCAGCAGGTCGATCTTATCCGCCGGAAGCGAACGCGAAATCAGGTTCCCGCCGTTCACGACCCCCGGCCGGAAAGCCGGATCGTCCGGTTTGAGGTTGTTCTCCGACGAAGGGAACCGCACCGGATCGTCGAACAGCAGTACCGGCGTTTCGCTGTCCGGCTCCCGCACCGACACCGTGATCGACAGGTCGAGCGGCAGGCTGTTGGTGCCCGACAGCGTCAACGTCAGGTTTTCGTAGTCGATCTCCTTCTTGTCCAGCGTGTGCAGGTCCACCTCCAGCTCCTGGTCGAACGACACGCGGTCCAGCACTCCGTCCAGCGGGATCTCGACGGTGAAAACGCCACCCAGCGTATCCGCCGCCCCCAGGCTGTTGTGCGTCGGCGCTACGTACGCCGGATCCTGCAAGTCTGCCGCCGTCGGGTTCAGCAGCGTGTTCACATCCACCGACATTTCCCGGAAATCTTTGGTCAGCGCATCGGTCAGCCCGCTGCCGCTCGCCGTCTGGTCGTTGCCGATGACCACCCGGGCAACCGCCCGTGGCGCGATATAGATCAACCGCCCGGCCAGTCCCGGCTTCAGCTCCAGCGGCGTGCCGTCGATCCTGAGCGATTCGATGTCGGCCAACATCGGCGCGTTGTATTCGTTGTCGAGCACAAAAACGATCTCGGGCCGGTCGAAACGGACGTACTCCGCATTCCCGGCAAAATCGGCCAAGTCGTCCGTCCGGATCGTCCGTGACACCCGGCTGATCACTTTGCGTCCGAAAAATCCGGCGATATAGTCGATATTCCCGCCGTCGACCCCAACGCCGCCATCTAACGCCGCCATTTGCGGTACACGCCCCTCGAAACGGACGGTGATCCGGTTTCCCGCGTCCGGCACCAGCATATAGTCCGGTCCCAGGGCCAGCGGCTCCCCGGCCGTCAGGGTCACCGGCTGCCCGTCTTTCCGAAGGTTCGGCACCACGATCCGCAACTCCGACCGGTCATAACCCGCCACGCCGTCCAGCCCCGCCACATCGACCGTGAAACTGCCCCCGTCGAAGATCACCGTATCGACCGTCGCCCCGCTGAGTCCGCTCAGGACGAACGACTCGGTTACCAGCCCCTGCGGCAGTTCGACAAAGCCCCCGGATACCGGCAGCGCGGGCAATATCTTGTACAGGTCGAAACGCTGCGTCGGCACCTCGATCAGCGAAGTGCCGATACTCGTTCCCGACAAGGTCAGGCCGGTGCTGTCCACGAACGTCAGCACGCCGTCCGGCCCCACCTGCATGTTTTTTTCGATGCCGGCCAGCTCGAAAAGCGAGGAGTCGGTCGCCGTGACATTCCCGATCGGCAGCGTCGCGTCGGGTCGCACGTGGATATTCTCGAACATCCCCTTCTCGGTGCATCCCGCGGCGAGCACTGCCGCCGCGAGCAGGCAAAGTATCCGTTTTTTCATAGGCATTATTCGGGTCTGCGGACCCGTTCCACGCAACAAAGGTAGGCTTTTTCGCCCTGTCTGCAACCCCGCCCGCCGGAGATGCGGCGCAAAATAGAACGAGAGCCGCGGTTTGTTGCGGAAAAAAGTTATATTTGTATGAGTACTCATTTCAATCCCAAACCCTTATGGACCGTTCACCGAACACCCCCGCTTCCGTTCCGCCGATGGTGGAGCGGGATGCCTGGCTGCAACCCGCTGCGCCGGAGATCGCGGCGCGCTGCGCCCGTTTCGACAGCCGCCTCAGCGACATCCGCAAATGGAGCCGCTCGCTCTCGGACTATGCCAACGCGCACCTCTATTTCGGTATACACTACGACCCGGTGCGCCGGGGTTGGTGGTTCCGCGAGTGGTTGCCGGGGGCGCGGGAGGTCTTTCTTTTCGGGGATTTCAACGACTGGGAACGGACGCAGTACCCGGCGGAACTGCTGCCGGACTCCCACGGGGTCTGGTCGCTCTTCCTGCCGGACAAAGCCACCTGCGGGCGGCTGCGGCACGGCAGCCGGGTCAAGATGTATATCCACGGTGCCGACGGCAGCTGGACAGACCGCATCCCGGCCTATATCCGGCGCGTGGTGCAGAACGAGACGACCAAGGACTACTGCGGACAGGTGTGGGAGCCGCCGACGCCGTTCGACTGGGAGGGGGACAACTACAACCTGCATATCTACACGGCGCAGGACGGCGGGCCGCTCATCTACGAGGCCCACGTGGGCATGGCGCAGGAGAAAGAGGGGGTGGGGACCTACAACGAATTCACCGACCTGATCCTGCCGAAGGTCAGGGAGCTGGGATACAATACCGTGCAGCTGATGGCCATTGCCGAGCACCCGTATTACGGGAGCTTCGGATACCACGTGAGCAACTTCTTCGCGCCCAGCTCGCGGTTCGGGACGCCGGAGGACTTGAAACGGCTGGTGAAAAGCGCCCACGCGATGGGGATCGGGGTGGTGATGGACCTGGTGCATTCGCACTACGTGAAGAACGTCAACGAAGGGATCAACCGGCTGGACGGCACCGACCACCTCTACTCGCCGCCGGGGCCGGCGGGCGAGCACCCGCAGTGGGACTCCATGCTGTTCGACTACGGGAAATACGAAGTGCAGCACTTCCTGCTCTCCAACATCAAATACTGGCTCGACGAGTTCCATTTCGACGGCTTCCGGTTCGACGGGGTGACCTCCATGCTCTACCGCCACCACGGCGTGAACGCGCCGGAGTGGGGGCTGGACGCCTACTTCGGCGAGGAGGCTGACCGCGAGGCCATACTCTACCTGACGCTGGCCAACGAGCTGGTGCACGAGTTGAGGCCGGGGGCGATCACCATTGCCGAGGACGTCAGCGGCATGCCGGGCGTGACGGTGCCGATACACGAGGGGGGCATGGGATTCGACTACCGGCTGGGGATGGCGATCCCGGATTTCTGGATCGAGTACCTCAAGGACGTGCCGGACGAGGAGTGGGATCTCTACCGGATGTGGGAGGTGCTCTGCAACCGTCTGCCGGGGGTGCGGACGGTGGCCTACTGCGAATCGCACGACCAGGCGCTGGTGGGCGACAAGACCATCGCTTTCAGGCTGATGGACAAGGAGATGTACTTTTCGATGAACCGCGAGTCCGAGAACATCGTGATCGACCGGGGCGTCGCCCTGCACAAGATGATCCGGCTGATCACCTCCACTTTGGGAGGCGAGGCCTACCTTACGTTCATGGGGAACGAGTTCGGCCATCCGGAGTGGATCGACTTCCCCCGGGAGGGGAACGGCTGGAGCTACGCCCATGCCCGGCGCCAGTGGTCGTTGGTCGAGGCGGACTACCTGCGGTACATCGACCTGCAGCGGTTCGACCGCGCGATGGTGGCCCTGCTCAAGCGGTACAAGATCCTCAGCGCAGGATACGGCTACCGGCTGAAGGTGGACCCGGAGAACAAAACGCTGATTTACGAGCAGGCGGGGCTGCTGTTCGTCTTTAACTGGCACCCGTGCGCCAGCATCCCCGACTACGAGCTGCCGGCCCCGAAGGCGGGCAAATGGCGGGTGGCGCTGGGCAGCGACGACCCGCAGTTCGGCGGGCAGGGGCGCGTGCTGTCGGGGCCGGAGAGCGGGGAGTACTTTACTTACGCGCGGACCGACGGGGACGGAATCACCCGGAATTATATGCGAATTTACAATATTAACCGCTCCGCATTAGTTTTTGAACTTGCGGATTAGGAATGATGAGGAAATTTATTCTAAATTTACGGCCAAAGACTACTGATGCCGCACATTGCTAACTAACCTAAACCCATTCTTATTTATGCAAGCCGTAATTTCCCTATTGCGCGGAGCCGCTCTGCTGGCGGCCGTTTCGCTGACATTCATCGGTTGTAAAGACAAATCGGGGCCGCAGGAGCCCTACCTGACCGCAGACCCGTCCGAGGTGCTGCCGTTGGAGGCAGGATCTGCGAGCGGCACTTTGACGATCTCCACGAACCAGGGCGTTTGGGGTTTCGCTGTCGAGGAGGGCAAAGCCTGGTGCACGGCCACCAAAGGAAGCGGCAACACGCTGACGGTGACGGCCGACTTCAACCGCAGCGACGCGGAACGCACGGCGGTGATCACCCTGACCGCCGGAACGCAGAACAAAAAAGACATAGTGACCCGCACGGTGACGGTCAAACAGGCCGGAACGGTCAACAAAGCAGCCGCTCTATTGGACCGTGCGGCTTATTACGAAGAGTACCCGACCGACCTGGCATCGAAGGCAGCCGGGGCGAAGACTACGGTGCAGAGCGGGGCCATTCCGCTCTACTTTTACGGTTGGGGTGTCGACAACGACTACAAATTCAGCCTCGACTTCCCGGCGGCGGGGAGCAAGACTTTCCGCCGGGCCATCCTCTTGTACCGCATGGGCGGCATGAACGGCGGCCCGAACGAATGGGACTACACGACCCAGGTCTTCGTCAAGGATAAGGCGACCGGGGAGTGGTACGAGCTGGCGCGGGCATTCACGCCGTACGGCGGGAGCTTCAACGACACGTGGGAAAAATATTTCTACATGGACGTAACCGATTACCTGCCGATGTTGCAGGGTACTACGGAGTTCCGCGTCTACTTCGACGGCGACTGGGGCGGCCCCGCCTCCACGGCCAGACGGCACACGGCGACCCTCGCGTTCGACCTTTACGAAGGCGAACCGGAGCGCAGCACCGTTTGGACGGCCAAGGTTTACGACAGCCACGTCAACGACAATACGGGCTACCGGAAGTGGGCCTACGGGTTTACAGGGGAGAACGACATCGAGAACGACGACCATATGGGGCTGCGGACTTTCACGGTGCCCTCTGATGTGAAAAACATCGAGATGAAGGTGACCATCACGGGGCACGGCCACGACCAGGGACGTTTCCCGGACCGGCCGGGTTACTCGACCAACAATGCCGCGGAGTTCGACTACAACAACTACACGGTGAAGGTCAACGGACAGGCGGCGGCTTATCCCGGCTCGATTTTCCTGGCGTGCGGCGAGAACTATTCGCAGGCGGGGACTTACTATTACGACCGGGCCAACTGGTGTCCGGGCAATCCGGCAATCGTCCACTACTGGCGTATACTGGACGTGCCGCAGGATGGCGGGCGGATGCAGCTGGACATCGATCTGGAGCGTTTCGTCTCGCAGTTCGACGCGCCGAAAGACAATGACGGCTCGGCGCGGTATGTGGTCGAGGTGGACCTGTTCGGCTTCGACAAGTAGCCTGACGGCCGACTGGCATTCGTTCGGTTCGATCCCTTTCCCGCCTGAGCGGGAAAGGGATTTCTTTGTCTACTCCTTTTATATTGTATTTGTGACAATTGCTGTATAAAGCCGTCCGGGGGCATTCCCGGCACCGGCCCCGCCAGAGATGGGTTGCCTTTCGGGCTTTCTTCTTGTGCCTTGGCCATTCAAGCTGGCTTGGCGGCTCTCGGCTACTGCGTCGGTTCGGCCCGCCCGCTAATGTGGAATTTTGATGAAAATCGACTTTAAATTTATTTCTCTCATGCCGGCGAGGCATCTTCTGAGCACGCCTCATGCCCGCGGGGGGGTATTCCTTGACGGAAAGGCTGTCGGCGTGGCCACGCCGGGGGAGGTCTTGCCTCTCATTCCGCTCAGGCCGCGGGGATTTGTGATGCGACAAAAAGTAAGCAAAAAGCGTATCAAAGGGGGCCGGCCCCCTTTTGCTCAGGCGAGAGCGAAAGTCTCCACGACAGTCTCGTGTTTTGACTTGAGCCGCCCGCGCTCCCGCGCAGGAGCGGGTGTCGACAAGGCGAAACCCGCTGGAGGCACTTTCTTTGTCACCAAAGAAGAAGATGCCCCGCCGGCAGGAGGCGGCTAAGAAAATGCCCCGCTACGGGAGCGGGGCTGAAATAGGGCTGAATAGGCCTTGTCTTTTAAGATCGGATAACGACTTACCGCGCCGTCACAACGGCGGCGATGCGATGTTCCACGTAGTCGCGTATCACCTCGACCGTTTTTTCGATCCCCAGCACCGACGAGTCGATGCAAAGGTTGTAGGACGTTGCTGCCCCCCACGTCTTATCCGTATAGAAATTGTAATATCCGGCCCGTTTCTTATCCGTCTTGCGCATCATCTCCAGCGCCTCTTTCGGGCTTTTGGCCCCGTGGCAGCGCATGATCCGGTTTATCCTGTCGTCGTCCGAAGCGCAGATGAATATGCTGATGCAGAGCGGCTCGTCGCGCAGGATGTAATCCGCGCACCGCCCCACGATCACGCACGATCCGTTTTTGGCGACCTCCCGGATCACGTCCGATTGGAATTTAAAGATATTCTCCCCAGCCAAGGCATTTTCCGCCCCTACGGCTCCGCCGCTCATCATCAGGCTGGCGCCCAGCGCGCGTATCAGGCTGCCCGGAGCCTGTTCGTCGGCCTTTTCGAAATATTCCGGGTCGAGCCCGCTCTCTTTCGAAGCCTCGGCGATCAGTTCCTTATCGTAATAGGGGATGCCGAACGTTTCGGCCAGCCGGTGGCCCAACTCGCGGCCGCCGCCTCCGAACTGTCGGCCGATGGTAATGACGAAACGGGGTTTTTCCATGGGAAATGCGTGGATATTTATTGATTGCTTACTTGTTGCTGCGGGGCGTGCGTCCGGTGGAATTTGCGGAACTGTTTCCAGAGCAGGATCGCCGACAGTGTGGTCGCCGCCGCATCCGCCATCGGCATGCTCATCCAGACGCCGTCCGGCCCGAAAAAGCCCGGCATGATGAGCAGGAACGGCACCAGGAAGATCAGCTGCCGCGTCAGTGACAGGAAAATGGCTTTCGGTGCCATCCCGATCGACTGGAAAAAGTTCGAGGTGACCATCTGGAATCCGACGAACGGGAACATGGCCAACACCACCCGCAGCCCGTGGCTGGAGATGGCGATCAGGTCGGCATCGTCCGTGAACAGCATCGTGATATACTGCGGGGCCAGCTGGCAGATCAAGAATCCCGTCGTGGTGACGCTCACGGCGCAGCACACGACATATTTCAAGGTCTTGGTCACCCGGTCGAACTTACGCGCCCCGAAGTTGTAGCCCACGATCGGCTGCA
>CAZAPI010000081.1:0-7257 GCA_964486945.1 uncultured Rikenella sp.
CTTCTCTGTTTTGCATAAGCAAAACGAGAAGAATTGCCCTTTAAGCGAGCGGGCGGCGTTCGGGTGACCCCGGCGGGACGGGCGATACTGCGTATCGCTGATTTTTAATCGGAGGGTTATTTTGCAATGTGTCGGAGGCAACCTGCCGCTTTTTGAAGAAAGCTGGCCCGTCGGGCTCCGGGGAATGATTGCTCAGTATAATTAGGTTCCGCAATCACGCCCGCTTCGGGTTGCAAAGACCGGAGCCAGTGGGGCCTAACCGAGCGCAGCGACGTTGCAGGCTTTCGTCGGGGGGCTGTGGCCTGTACGCTGGCGCGGGGACTTAATTTAAATCGTAAGGTTGTATCCCGGCTCGGAGCCTGCGGTGCCGGATAAGGGTAGTTACATCCCGACTGGAGTGCCCAGCGGCACCAGCCCTCCACCCGGGGTGGAGGGCTGGTGCCGCTGACGCAGATTTTGTATCGAAAATCGTACATTTAGTAGTATGAATTTAGTGATCGATATAGGCAACACCTTCGCCAAGACCGCCGTAATGGACGGTCCGGAGATCGTGTTCAGAAACGTGGCGCAGGAGCTCAGCTGTCCCGCGATACGGGACTTGCTGCACAAATACCCGCAGATCGACCGGGCCATACTCTCCACCACACGGAACCCCGACGAACGCACCGAAGAGTATATACGCCGTCACGTAAGCCGATTTATGCGCTTCGTGCCCGGCACTCCGGTTCCGCTGGCCAACCTGTACGCCACCCCGGAGACCCTGGGGGCCGACCGGTTGGCTGCTGCCGTGGGGGCGTGGGACATCGCCCCGGGGCGGGAGCTGCTGATCGTCGACCTCGGTTCGGCGATCACCATCGACCGGGTCAGCGCAGCCGGGGAGTACCTCGGCGGGAACATCTCGCCGGGGATGGCCATGCGTTTCGAGGCGCTTCACAGGCTGACCGACCGGCTCCCCCTTTGCACGATGCCGGAACGATACGACCTGACCGGCACTTCGACCCGGAACGCCATCGAAAGCGGCGTCGTGCTCGGCATCATCCACGAAATCGAAGGCTATATCGACCGCATCGGCGAAAAAAACGAGGCCCTGACAGTCTTTTTTGCCGGTCGGGACGCGAATTTCTTTGCCGACAAAGTAAAAAAACCGATATTTGTGGCTTACGACCTTGTTATCAAAGGACTCAACCGAATACTCGAATATAATGCCCAAACCAATAATTAGGACATTGAAACATACTTTCGCCGCACTGCTGTTGAGCGCCCTCCTCGGGCTCGCCGCCGTACCGGCCGCCTACGCCCAGATGAGCAGCCTCAATGCTTTCTCACCCTACACCATGTACGGGCTGGGGGATATGGCCGTGGGAGGCAGCGCGTTCAACCGCTCGATGGGCGGCGTGGGCGTCGCGGCCCGCAACCCTTACAACTTCAATTACCGTAACCCCGCTGCAATGAGCGTGATCCCGAGGCAGTCGGCCATCTTCAATTTCGCGGGAGAAGGGAAAAATATCTACGCCAAGAGCGGCAACGCCTCCACTTCTTATAACACCTTCAATATCCACGACCTGGGGCTGGCCGTGCCGCTGGGCAAAGGCGTGGGGCTGGGCTTCTCGCTGACACCCGTCAGCTCGGTGGGCTACACCTGCCGCATCGTCGAACAGAATGAAGATATTACGGAAAACATAGGGAGTACGATCTACAACTATGCCGGCGACGGCGGAATCAGCCAGGTGGCGATGAGCCTCGGAGTCAACGTCACCCCCCGGTTCTCGCTCGGAGTCAGCATGAACTACTGGTTCGGAGACATCGAACGGCAGTACAACGCCATGGTCACTTCGTACCTCGGTTCGACCGAATACCGCAGTATAATTTCGACCGAAAACCAGAACCTCAGCAAAATATTGTTTACCTTAGGGGCGCAGTACACCTTCCGGGTCGGGGAGAACAACTCCCTGACACTCGGGGTGACCTACCAGCCCGAAGTGACCGCTTCGGTGAAGCAGTCGCGGCTGACCTTCTCGTACAGCAACTCGACGGCCGACACCATCTACGCGGGCAACAGCCGCTGGAACCTCGACATACCGGGCAAAATCGCGGCGGGATTCTACTACCAGTCCAGCAAGTTGGGCGTTGCGTTCGACTACAGCCGGCAGAATTGGAAAGGCGCATTCGAGATACCCGAAGGCCAGGATATACGTCTCGGCGCACAGCAGGATTTCCGGCTCGGGTTCAGCTACACGCCTAATCAGTTCGACATCCGCAACGCGCTGAAACGGTGGACTTACAAAGCCGGGCTGAGGTACAGCGACAGCTACCTGATCAAAAACGGCGACCAGCTCCACGACGCGGCAGTCTCGCTCGGAGTCGATTTCGGCCTCAAACGGGGAACCTTCTCCAAAGTCGGAATCGGAGTCGAATACGGCGAACGCGGCAGCCGGGCGACAGGGCAGGTGCGCGAACGTTACTTCAACCTGTTCGTGGCCCTGAGCCTGTTCGGCAGCGACTACTGGTTCGTAAGGCCCAAATACAACTAACCGCATCTGTCGGGGGCGGGTTTTCCCTCCGGGCGAAGACTAAACCGAAGGCGGGAAACGTTGACAACGAAAACATCATCCCCCCTCCAGAACCGAACGACAATAAAAACTAACCATAACCGATGAAAAAGCGAGTTTATTCATTGATTGCAGCCTTGGCTTTAGCGGGAGGCGCAGCTGTGGCGCAAGACTTCAAGGACGACCCCAGGTATGGCGCCGATCCTGCCGCGCGCGAGCAGAACGTCCGTATCCTGAACTTTTTCGGGGACGCATACAAAGCCAAAGATTACAACACCGCCACCAACTACCTGCGGCAGTTGATCGAAAATGCCCCGAAAGCGTCCGAGAACATGTATATCCGCGGAATCGACATCTATAAGAACAAAGCGGTCTCGGCGCAGACCAAAGAAGACCGCCGGCTGTACGTGGACAGCATCCTGTGGGTGTACGACAAACGTATCGAGGCCTTCGGCGAGCATCCCCAGCGGGGCGAGGCTTACCTGAAAGGCGAGAAAGCGCGGCTTTTCATGGCCATGATGCCCGCCGACCGGGAACGCCTGTTCCGGTTGTTCCGCGAAGCGCTCGATGAAAAACACCCGTTCGAACCGGCGCTGGCGGTCATGTACTTCAACTCGATGATCGAAAGTTTCAAACTGGACGACGTGACCCCGGAAGAGGTGATAGCCACGTATGAACGGCTCAGCCAGCGGATCGCGCAGAACCAAAGCTCGGTAGCTGCGGATGCTTCCAAGACGCTGGACGATCTGTTCGCGACCAGCGGGGCGGCCAACTGCGAGACCGTGGAAAAGATCTACAAACCGAAATACGAGGCCGATCCCGAGAACCAGCAGCTGATCGAAACCATCCTGGCCCTGCTCCGGCGCGGCAAATGTTCGAGTGATTTTTACCTGACCATGCTGGAAAAATACTATAAAGTCAATCCCCAGCCGGAAGTGGCCGTGCGGCTGGCTTCCGTGTTCCAGGAAAAGAAAAACTTCGCAAAATCGATGGAATACCTGCGCGTGGGGATCGACAATGAGACCGACCCCGCCAAGAAGACCAATTTCCTGCTCCAGGCGGCAACCATGAGCAGCGCTTCCGGCTCTTACCGCGAGGCGGCAGGCTTCGCCCGCCAGGCACTCGAACTCGAGCCGAACAACGGCGTGGCTTACCTCTTGCTGGGGTCTGCGTACGGGAGCGGCGCGGGCAGCGCATGCAGCGCTTTCGACAGCCAGACCGTCATGTGGCTGGCGGTGGACAACCTCGCCAAAGCGCGCCAGTTGCTGCCGTCGGACGACCCGCAGCAGGAACAGATCGGCAGAATGATCGCCAACTACAGCGCCAACTTCCCGAAAACCGAGGAGACCTTTATGCGCGGGCTGAACCCCGGCGACCCCTACACGGTCAGCTGCGGATGGATCAGCGGCCGGACCACGGTGCGCGAGCGTTAATCCGACTTATTCCGAGAGGGGGCGAGTGTTACCCGGCCTCCTCTTTCGCCTATGAAAAGCCTATACCGACTGATAAACAGGCATAGTGTGCTTGCCGCTATCGCAGCGGCAGGCACACTTTTTCTCTCCTCCTGCGGAAAGAAAGAGCCGGAACCGACCATCAAAGACCCGGAAACCACGCCGACGCAGGTGAGCCACAACCACCGTATCATCAATTCGATAGACGGGAACCGGCAGTACCGGATGGAAACCCCGCTGCTGGAACGGTACGAACTCGCCACGGAGCCGTTCATGGAGTTCCGCGAGGGGATCAAGATCGAGACCTTCGACTCCCTGCTGCATGTGGAGAGCGACCTGGTGGCCGATTACGCCCGCCTGAACGAAGTCACCGACCTGTGGGAAGCCCGCGGGAACGTAGTGGCCCACAACTACACGGGCGAGAAAGGAGGGCGTGCCCTCTTTACCGAGCGGCTTTACTGGGATCAGAAAAAGAAGAGGATATACAGCGACACCACGGCCAGGGTGATCGACGGCGGGAGCGTGCACGTGGGGACCAACTTCGAGGCCGACGAAAGTTTCGAGACCTGGAGCTTCCACAACACTGCCGGAAAGATCGAGGTGGACGCCTCCTCCCTGCGGGATACCACCGCCGCGCCGATGCCGGCCGCAGCGGATACGGCTGCCGTACAGTAGCCACAAACAGATCATATGGAGACACAGATAGTCATCATCGTGGCGGCCCTGATCCTGTCCGCCTTTTTTTCGGGCATGGAGATCGCCTTCCTGTCGTCCAACAAACTGCGGCTTGAGATCGAGCGCAAGCAGAGCCGGACATACAACCACATCGCCAGCCTGTTCCTCAAAGCCCCGGGGCAGTATATCTCCACCATACTGGTGGGGAATAATATCGCGCTGGTCATCTACTCCATATTCATGAGCGCCCTTTACGTGACGGTTACGGGCAGCTCGAACTATGCGCTGGAGACCATAATCTCCACCCTCATCATTATTTTTACCGCCGAATTCCTGCCCAAAGCAGTGGTTAAGGCCAACCCCAACTTTTATCTGCGGGCGTTCGCCGTGCCGCTCTATGTCTTCTATGTCGTCTTCTATCCCTTGTCGCGTTTCGCCACACTGCTCTCCACCCTGTTGCTGCGGATTATGGGGCGGCGCGTGGCCGACACCCCGCAGATCGCCGGGTTCGGCAAAGTGGATCTCGCCACACTGGTGGAGGAAGCGGCCGTGAACGAAGAGGGAGACGCCGATGAACAGGAGGACAACGAACAGCGCATCCGCCTGTTCCAGAACGCATTGGATTTCTCGGAGCAGCGCGTGCGCGAGTGCATGGTACCGCGCACCGACATGGAGGCGATCGACGTGGAGGACAGCGTTGACGACCTGCGGCGGCTGTTCGTCAGCAGCGGCTACTCGCGCCTGCCCGTATTCGAGGGGACAGTCGACAACATTATCGGGTATGCCAACCTCAAGAGCCTGTTCAACGGGCCCGGCTCGATCCGCGAAGTGTTGCAACAGACCCTGTATGTGCCGGAGACCATGTCGCAACAGAAGCTCCTCGGCGAGTTTATCCGCGACCATAAATCGCTGGCCATCGTGATCGACGAGTTCGGCAGCACGGCCGGGATGGTGACCCTCGAAGACCTGCTGGAGCAGATATTCGGCGAGATCCAGGACGAGCACGATGCCGACTATCTGGTCGAGAAAGAGATCGCAGCGGGCGAATATGTGCTGGCGGGGCGGCTGGAGATCGACCACCTGAACGAAACCTACGGGTTGGGAATACCCGAATCGGACCGTTACGACACCTTGGCAGGGTATATCCTCGACCAGAGCGAAGACATTCCCCGGCCGGGGGACGTGATCCGTGCCGACGGCCTGAAAATCAAGATACTGAGGACCAGTCATACGCGCATCGAACTGGTGCAGGTCACAAAAGCGTGAGCGGCGCGGAAACAGGCTTCTCTATATCGAAAAAAAACAGTACATTTGTTCCCATTAGGTGCCCGTAAGGGGGTGGACCACGGTCTGCGCGAATAATAAAAAGTACAAAATAAGAATGGTAACTCTCAACACACTCAGAAACAAAGGCGGCGTCCTGCTGGCCATCGTGATCGGCGTAGCCCTTCTCGCGTTCGTGCTCGGCGACATGCTTACCTCGGGAAGCACCCTGATGAACAGCTCCAAGATGAACGTCGGGGTCATCGGCGGCGAAAAAGTCTCCACCCTGGAGTACGCCCAGGCTATCGACGAGCTGACCGAAGTGCAGCGCATCACCACCGGCCGCGAAGGCTCGACCGAAGAGGAAAACGAAATGATCCGCGTACAGGCATGGGACCTGATGATTCGTCAGAAAGCGCTGAAGCCGGCGTTGAAGGATCTGGGGCTCACCGTATCGGACGACGAGATGATCGGGCTGCTCAGCGGCGCCAACCCCTCGCCGATCATCGCCCAAATGTTCGCCAACCCGCAGACCGGGATGTTCGAACCCGCCCTGCTGCGCCAGTTCGTGGCCGGCGTGGGACAGGACCAGACCGGGCGGATGCAGATGTTCTGGAACTACCTGCAGGGCGAAGTCGGCGACCAGAGCCTGCTCTTCAAATTCAAGAACCTGATCGACAAAGCCGCGTATGTGACGGGGCCGGAGGCCGAACAGCTGGCTTCTCTGGAGTCGAAAACTTACAGCGCGAACTACCTCGTGAGCCGGTACGAATCGATTGCCGACAGTGCCGTCCAGGCGAGCGATGCCGAACTGCGGAAATATTATAACAGCCACAAAGGGCTGTTCCAACAGGAGGATCTGCGCGACATCGAATATGTGACATTCGAGGCGCTGCCTTCGCCGGCAGACTATGCGGCGGCTGAAAAGAGCGTCCGCGAGCTGGCCAAGGACTTGGCCGAAGCCAAAAACGTGCAGCAGTTCGTGGCGATGAACTCGCACAACTCGTCGGACACCCGCTATTACAAGGCCGGAGAGATCACAGGCGAACTGGGGACATTCGCTTTCAGCGCGTCGGCCGATCAGGTCTACGGGCCGGTCTTGAACGGCGACCAGTGGACGATGGCGCGCATCGCCGACGTACGGACCATGCCGGACAGCATCCGCGTCAGCAGCATCGTGATTTCGGCCGACCAGAAAGTTTTGGCGGACAGCCTGTCGGCAGCCCTGCAGAAAGGCGGCGACTTCGCAGCCGCAGCGCGGGAGTTCTCCGCCGACCAGCAGAGCAGCGCGGAAGGCGGCGACCTGGGTATGATGGACC
>CAZAPI010000082.1:0-7236 GCA_964486945.1 uncultured Rikenella sp.
TGGCAACTCGGCTGCGGCGTCGGTTCGGCCTGCACGGCTCGCTGCGCTCGCCGCCAAAAGCGACATTCTCTCAACTCATTGCAAAACAATCGTAGGATTATCATTCCGGCGCCCGCGGCAGATTTGTGATTTTCGTGTAAGCGAAAATCGCATCTCTGCCCATAAAGCGCGCGGGCGGTGCCTTTGGGCACTCTGAAATGGCAATCTCTACCCCAATCGTACGGAACTGCACTCCCGCGCGAGGCCGCGTGCTCGCGACGAGCGGGCGACACTGCGTATCGCTGATTTTTAACCCTCCGATTAATTCTGACACCCAGACAGGCCAGAGCCAGCAAAAAGTTAAACCTTTCGATTCAACCCGCCGGGAAGACAGCAAAAAACCGGGCAGCTACGGATCGTTGGAAACAGCACAAAGCCAACCCACACCCACCCGATAGAAGGTGATGAAAAATTCCCTATCTTTGTTCCTTAAAAACAGGCCGATGGCACTCTATTTTCCCGAAAACTACCGTCCCAGGCTGGTTCCCGAGACCCAAGAGCAGGCAATCAAAGAGATCAAAGACACCTTCCAGGCCGCTCTGGCCGCAGAATTACGTCTGCGGCGCGTGACCGCCCCCCTGTTCGTCCTCTCCGGCACCGGAATCAACGACGACCTGAGCGGCGTGGAACGGGCCGTCAGCTTTCCGGTCAAAGACATGGGCGACGCACAGGCCGAAGTAGTGCAGTCGCTGGCCAAGTGGAAACGCATCAAGCTCGGAGCCTACCAGATAGCGCCGGGATACGGCCTCTACACCGACATGAACGCCATCCGCGCCGACGAAGAGCTGGACAACATCCACTCGCTGTACGTCGACCAGTGGGACTGGGAGCGAACCATCCGGCCCGGCGAACGCACCGTCGCATTCCTCAAAGAGGTCGTACGGAAAATATACAACGTGATGCTGGAAGTCGAGCAAGCCGTCTACCGCACCCATCCGCACATTACCCCGGTCTTGCCCGGCGAGATCACCTTCATCCATGCCCAGGAATTGCTCGACCGTTATCCTACCCTCAGCGCCAAAGAACGCGAGAACGCCATCGCGAAAGAGTGCGGAGCCGCGTTCATCATCGGGATCGGAGACAAACTCACGAACGGAGAGCCGCACGACAACCGCGCACCCGACTACGACGACTGGATCACGCCCAACGAAGAGGGCTACACCGGGCTGAACGGAGACATGATCCTGTGGAACCCCGTACTGGAATCAGGTTACGAGATCACCTCGATGGGGATCCGCGTGACGCCGGACTCCCTGCGACAACAACTGACCCTCTCCGGCAAACTCGACCAGCGGAAAGAGCTGAAATACCACCGGATGCTCCTGGACGGCGAACTGCCATTGTCCATCGGCGGCGGGATCGGCCAATCGCGGCTCTGCATGTTCTTCCTGCGGTGCGCCCACATCGGAGAGGTGCAGGCCAGCATCTGGCCCGACAGCATGCGCGAGCAGTGCCGGGTACATAACATCGAACTGAAATAAGGAAACAAAAATAAAACCACACACCTCCATGGCATCACTCAGATTCAAAGTAGTAGACGAAGCGATCCGGCGCAAAGCCCTCGACGTGCAGCTGCCGGCCGAGAGGCCTTCCGAATATTTCGGCATGTACGTATTCAACCAGGACCGCATGCGCAAATACCTGCCCAAGAACGTCTACGAAGCCCTTGTCGACACCATGAACAACCGCACGGCCCTGAGCCGGGAGCTGGCCATGAACGTGGCCGCAGGGATGAAACAGTGGGCCATGGAGATGGGCGCCACCCACTACACCCACTGGTTCCAGCCGCTCAACGGCGGCACCGCCGAGAAACACGACGCATTCGTGGAACACGACGGCCACGGCGGACTGATCGAAGAGTTCTCCGGCAAACTGCTCATCCAGCAGGAACCGGACGCATCGAGCTTTCCGAACGGCGGCATCCGCAACACCTTCGAAGCCCGCGGCTACTCCGCGTGGGACCCGACCTCGCCCGCATTTATCGTAGAGAGCACCCTGTGCATCCCGACCATCTTTATCGCTTACACCGGAGAGGCCCTGGACTTCAAGACCCCGCTTCTGAAATCCATCGCCGCGGTAGACAAAGCGGGCACCGCCGTATGCAAGCTGTTCGACCCGCACGTCAGGAAAGTGACCGCATTCCTGGGATGGGAACAGGAATACTTTCTGGTGGACGAAGGGCTGTGGGCCGCACGTCCCGACCTGATCCTGACCGGGCGCACCCTGATGGGCCACGAAAGCGCCAAGAACCAACAGCTGGAAGACCACTACTTCGGCTCCATCCCTACGCGGGTGGCAGCATTTATGAAAGAGCTGGACGTAGAGCTGCTTAAACTGGGAATCCCGGTCAAGACACGGCATAACGAAGTGGCGCCGAACCAGTTCGAACTGGCCCCGATCTACGAAGAAGCCAACCTCGCCAACGACCACAACCTGCTGTTGATGAGTGTAATCCACCGCATCGCGCGGAAACACTGCTTCCGCTGCCTGCTCCACGAAAAACCGTTCAAAGGGATCAACGGATCGGGCAAGCACAACAACTGGTCGCTGGGCACCGACACCGGAGTGAACCTCTTCTCGCCGGGCAAAACGCCGAAAGACAACCTGCTCTTCGTGACCTTCCTGGTCAACACGATGATGGCAGTCTACAAACACAACGGACTGCTGAAAGCTTCGATCTCCAGCGCCACCAACGCACACCGCCTGGGAGCCAACGAGGCACCGCCGGCGATCATCTCGGTATTCCTCGGGCGGCAGCTCAACGAAGTGCTCGACAAGATCGAAGCGAGTTCGTCGGAAGAAGCGATCAAAGTGGACGACAAATCAGGCTTCAAACTGGGTATCGCACACATTCCGGAACTGCTGCTGGACAACACCGACCGCAACCGCACCTCCCCTTTCGCTTTCACTGGCAACCGGTTCGAGTTCCGCGCAGTAGGCTCCTCGGCCAACTGCGGCGGAGCGCTGACAGTCATCAACACGGCCGTGGCCGACCAGCTGACCCGCTTCCGCAAAGAGATCGACGAACTGACAGCCATGCACACCCCGATCGAGAAAGCGATCTTCACGGTGCTGAAAAAATATATCAAAGAGTGCCGCCCGATCCGCTTCGACGGCAACGGCTACAGCGAAGAGTGGAAAACCGAAGCAGCCAAACGCGGATTGGACGTGGAGACAAGCACCCCGCTGATCTTCGACCGTTTCCTGACCCCGGAATCGATCGACCTCTTCACCTCAATGAACGTGCTGAGCGAAGTCGAGCTGCACGCCCGCACGGAAGTCGACTGGGAGACCTACACCAAAAAGATGCAGATCGAGGCACGGGTGCTGGGCGACCTGGCGATGAACCACATCCTGCCGGTGGCTTCGCGCTACCAGGCGGAACTGCTGGACAAAGTCTACAAAGTACACCAGATCTTCCGCGACGAGACAAGGGCGGATGCCCTTTCGCAGCGCGACGTGGAGCTGATCGAACAGATCAACGACCACATCTCGGCCATTCAGGCACAGGTCAACGACCTGGTGAACGCCCGCAAAGTGGCCAACAAGATCTGCGGCGAACGGGCCAAAGCCATCGCCTACCACGACACCGTAGTGCCGCTGCTCGACCAGATCCGCTACCACATCGACAAACTGGAGCTGATCATCGACAACGAGATGTGGACCCTGCCGAAATACCGCGAACTGTTATTCCTCAAATAAAAAGAGCGACAAATATATTCACCGCATGAAACGACTGATGACCACTTTGATGATCGCCTCCGCAGCACTGACCGGGTGCGGCACCGGCACGCCGGCCACCCCGCAAAACGAAGGCAACGCACCACTCGACACCGCCCTGACCGCCGCCGAAAAACAGGCACGGGTTTTCACCCCCGAAGTGATGTGGAAAATGGGGCGCCTCGGCTCCAGCGCCGTGTCGCCGGACGGGAAGGAAGTGCTCTACACCCTGACCTACTACAATATGGGCGAAAACAAGGGATATACCTCTTTGTACGTAATGCCCCTCGGCGAGCCGGACAAAGCGCGGCAGATCACGAACAACACCGGGAAAGACAATTCGCCGGCGTGGGGCGTCGATCGCACAACCGGGGCACAACGCATCTATTTCCTCAGCTCCCGCGGAAGCGACTCAAAAGGAGAGACCACTCAGCAATTGTGGTCGATCTCTCCGGACGGGACGGATATGCGTCAGCTCTCGAATGTCGAAGGCGGCATCACCGGCTTCGGCATAAGCCCGAAAGGGGATAAAATGTGGTACACCGCCGACGTGCAAGTCGACTCCGTATCGTCCGCCGACATTTACGGCATGAAAGAGTCCAGAGCCCTGATCTACGACGACCTGATGGAGCGGCACTGGGACACTTGGGAAGACGGCTCATACAGCCACATCTTCGTGGCCGACCTCAACGCTTCGGCCACCGGCGGCAACGGCCTGTCCAACGCACAGGACATCATGCCCGGCGAGCCGTGGGACGCGCCGACGGCACCCTACTTCGAGATGAGCGAGATCGGCTGGAACAACGCCGGGACACAGCTGGCTTACACGTGCAAAAAGCTGACAGGGTACGAATATTCGATGAGCACCGACAGCGACATCTACCTCTACACCCTCGCCGACGGTTCGACGAAAAACCTGACCGAAGGGATGCCGGGGTACGACAAATACCCGGTCTTCTCGCCGGACGACACCAAGATCGCATGGCAGAGCATGGAACGTGCCCGGAACGAATCGGACAAAGACCGCCTGTTCGTCATGGACCTCTCGACCGGGGCGAAAAGCTATGTGACCGACGGCTTCGACTACAATGCCGCCAACCTCCGGTGGACACCGGACGGGGAAAGCATCTGGTTCATAGCGCCGATCGAGGCAACGCACCAGATCTGCCGGGTCGATCTTTCCGACAGGAACCGTATCACAGTGCTGACGGCAGGGGATCATGACTATACGGGTTTCAGCATAGCGTTCCCGAATGCGGCAGTGACAGGATCGTCGGCCGTGTGCGGCACGGGAGCCGACAAGGCGGTGATCGTGGCGGAAAAGACCACGCTCAAGATGGCAACCGAACTGTTTGCGGTGAACGCCTTGGACGGGACGGAGACCCAGATCAGCTTTATTAATAAAGAGATTTACGACAATGTCGATATGGGCGACGTGCAGAAACGATGGGTGGCGACGACCGACGGAAAGCGGATGCTGACGTGGGTGATCCTGCCGCCGGATTTCGACAGCACGAAGAAATACCCGACCCTGCTTTACTGCCAGGGCGGTCCGCAGAGCGTCGTATCGCAGCGGTGGAGCTACCGCTGGAACTTCGAACTGATGGCAGCACAGGGGTACGTGGTGGTAGCACCGAACCGGCGCGGGCTGCCCTCGTTCGGACAGGAGTGGCTCGACCAGATCTCGGGAGACTACAGCGGGCAGAATATCCGCGACTATCTGTCGGCTATCGACGACGTGTCGAAAGAGGCGTGGGTGGACACCGACCGCCTCGGCTGCATGGGGGCTTCCTACGGAGGCTACTCGACCTTCTACCTCGCGGGACACAGCGGCCGGCGGTTCAAGGCATTCATCGCCCACTGCGGGATGTTCAACCTCGAAAGTTTCTACGGCGAGACAGAGGAGCTGTGGTTCCCGACCAACGATCTCGGCGGAGCCTACTGGGAACGGTCGGGCAACAAAATTGCAGACCGTTCGTACGCCAACTCGCCGCACCTGGCGGTAAACAACTGGTACGCGCCGATCCTGATCATTACAGGGGACAAGGACTTCCGCATCCCGTTCACGCAGAGCCTGCAGGCTTTCACCGCCGCGCGGGCGCACGGCATTCCGTCGCGGCTGGTCTATTTCGAAGACGAAGGACACCAGGTATTCAAACCGCAAAACTCGATCGTCTGGAACAACGAGTTCTTCGGCTGGCTGGACAAATACGTGAAACAATAATTCCACGAGAAGATAAGGCCCCTTACTGATATACAGAACGGGGCCTTTTTATCGACGCAGATATTGCGGTTTCGAGAAAAAGAGCTATCTTTGCACCACGCTACGCGACACTGGGTCGGTTGGCCGAGTGGTTAGGCAGAGGTCTGCAAAACCTCGTACAGCAGTTCGAATCTGCTACCGACCTCAAAAATAAAAAGGGTTATTAATTTGATTCTCAAATTAATAACCCTTTTTATTTTCACCCCCGGCGTTTATACTCTCCGCCCCCCGCCATTAGTAGACACCTTCGTCGGATCACGGTGCGGTCAAAATCGATCGGCCGGCTTGCAGGAACAGCCTTCCAGATGGTCGTTCACAAAGCCGGCGGCCTGAAGATAGGCGTAACAGATGGTAGACCCGAAGAATTTAAATCCCCGTTTTTTCATATCCTTGCTCATGGCATCCGATTCGGTGGAGGTAGCGGGAATCTGGCTCAGGATCGTGAAACGGTTGACGACAGGTTTCCCGTCTGGAAAGAATGACAAGACATACCGGTAGAAACTGCCGAACTCCTTCTGAATCTCCATAAACAGTTTCGCATTATTGATCGTGCTGCTGATCTTCAGCCTGTTCCTGACGATCCCATCGAATTGCATCAACCGTTCCACGTCTTCCGATGTCATTTGCGCCACCTTCCCGACGTCGAAGTTGTGGAATGCTTTCCTGTACCCCTCCCGTTTGCGGAGGATCGTGATCCAGGCCAGTCCCGCCTGTGCGCCTTCGAGCACCAGGAGCTCGAATAGGGTACGGTCGTCGGTAACGAGCCTGCCCCATTCTTCGTCATGGTATTTTACATACAACTCGTCCGTCCCGGCCCAACCGCAACGCGCATTTGTCAGATCTTCCACAGCCATATTATCAGTGTCTTTATGCAAATATAATGTATCCGGAGCAAAGCTCTCTTCAACGACGAAACGGTCGGCCCCGGGTGGTGCCTTCGGGCACTCCGGATGGGCTGTATCCTCAAACTCCGCGCGCTCCGCTAACGTAGGAAATCGTTCGGAACGCGTGAGCGTTGCGAACGGGATTTCCGTTAGCGCGCGGACGAAGCCAATGGCACCCGGTGCGCGTGCTCGCGCCGAGCGAGAGGCTGTAACTATCCTAAGCGGGCCTCTCGTTAAGGCAATACAAACTCTCGGCGGGAGTCCCGGCGGGAATGCCCGGCGGCACCGGCCCGCACGGCTCGCTGCGCTCGCCGCCAAAAGCGACAGTTC
>CAZAPI010000083.1:0-7062 GCA_964486945.1 uncultured Rikenella sp.
AGGACCGCATGATCCATGTGCGGAACCAGAATGCCAATATCGAACCGGTCTTTTCCGCCTATCCGGCTAATAATGAGGTGGATTCCATCATTAAGCAGATTGTTACGGCGAAAGCTCCGGAATATGATTTCGTGGCTGACGGGGACGGGTTCGGACATCAGTTCTGGGTGATCGACGATGCGGATATTATTGCAAGGATTACCAATATTTTCGCCACCATTCCGGCCTTGTATGTGGCTGACGGACACCACCGCACCGCCGCAGCGGCACGGGTGGGGGCAGAGAAAAAAGAGGCGCTTCTCAAGTCCGGGGGTACCTATACCGGGAAAGAGGAGTTCAACTATTTCCTGGCCGTGATCTTCCCGGACAACCAGCTGAAAATCATCGACTATAATCGTTTAGTGAAAGATCTGAACGGCTTGACTCCGGCAGAACTGGTGACAGCTCTGGAAAAAGACTTCCTCGTAACCAAAAAGGGAAAGAGCATCTATAAACCGACCGAATTGCATGACTTTGCCATGTATCTGAAAGGAGAGTGGTACGAGCTCAAAGCCAAAGAAGGGACTTATGACGATAACGACCCGATCGGAGTGTTGGACGTGACCATCCTGTCGAATCTGGTACTGGATAGAGTGCTTGGCATCAAGGATTTGCGCACTGATAAGCGGATCGACTTCGTAGGCGGGATACGCGGCCTGCAAGAATTGGCCCATCGAGTGGACAGCGGCGAGATGGCAGTGGCGTTTGCCTTGTATCCGGTATCGATGAAGCAACTGATCGACATTGCCGACACGGGTAATATCATGCCGCCGAAAACCACTTGGTTCGAGCCGAAACTGCGGTCGGGATTAGTCATCCATTCGTTGGACGACCAACCGTTGGACATCCGAATTTAAGTACACGACAATCAAAAGAGTAACAGCACGTTACTCTTTTTTTATGCCCATTGAAAATCGTAGTGGGAAATTAAAATTATTTCTCCGAAGCAACATATCGGAATATCTTTGACGTTAACATTGTGCAAACAGAAAAACGTTATGGCGAAAATAAAAGGGAAAATCGTCGTAGACACCGAGCGCTGCAAAGGGTGCGGAGTCTGCATCGAAGCCTGCCCGACACAAACCATCAGCCTGAACCCGCAGGTGAACTCGAAAGGGTACAACTACTGCTACATGTCGGCTCCGGACGCCTGCATCGGGTGCGCGGGATGCGCAGTGGTATGTCCGGATAGCTGCATAGTCGTTTACAGAGAGAAAAAAGAAGCATAATGGAAGATATCAAACTGATGAAGGGAAACGAAGTGCTGGCCCACGCCGCCGTGCGGTGCGGGGCCGATGGATACTTCGGTTACCCGATCACCCCGCAGTCGGAAGTACTGGAGACACTGACCGAACTGCGTCCGTGGGAGACCACCGGTATGGTCGTCCTACAGGCCGAAAGCGAAGTGGCCGCCATCAATATGGTATACGGAGGAGCATCCGTCGGCAAACGCGTGATGACCTCTACCTCAAGCCCCGGCCTGTCACTGATGTGCGAGGGGCTTTCTTATTTGGCCGGAGCCGAGCTACCGTGCGTGGTGATCGACGTTTCGCGCGGGGGGCCGGGGCTGGGAACGATTCAGGCTTCGCAGGCCGACTATTACCAAGTCGTGAAAGGCGGCGGCCACGGCGACTACCGCATGCCGGTGTTGGCGCCAAACTCGGTGCAGGAGATGAACGACTTCGTAGATCTGGCTTTCGAACTGGCATTCAAATACCTCAATCCGGCGATGATCCTCGCCGACGGCGTAATCGGGCAGATGATGGAGAAAGTGCACCTCAGCCCGCAGAAGCCGCGGCGCACCGAAGAGGAGATACGGAAGGAGTGTCCGTGGGCAGCCATCGGCAAAGGGGCGGCGCGGAAAGAACGGAATATCATCACCTCGTGCTATATCGACCCGGAGACGATGGAACGACACAACCACAAGCTCCAAGCGAAATACGACCGGATGGAGCGGGAAGAGGTGAGGTATGAGGAGATGGAAGTGGCCGATGCGGAATATATATTGGTGGCTTACGGCGCCTCGTCGCGCATCTGCGCCAAAGTAGTGGAGGATGCACGCCAAGACGGCTTGAAAGTGGGGCTGATACGCCCGATCACGTTGTTCCCATATCCGACAGAGGCGATTCGCAATGCAGCCAAACATGCGAAAGGATTCCTTTCAGTGGAGTTGAGCATGGGGCAGATGATCGAAGACGTGCGGCTGGCGGTAGGGAATGCGGCAATTCCCGTCCGCCATTTCGGACGCACCGGCGGGATCATCCACTCGCCGCGCGAAGTCTATGCGGCCCTCAAGCAATTTATGACTGAAACCGGAGGATTGTAAGCTATGGCAGAGACACCTATATTCGAAGTGGCCGAAACGGACGACAACCGGGTTTACGCCCGTCCGCGGCTTTTATTGGACACGACCATGCACTACTGCCCGGGCTGTTCGCACGGGACGGTACACAAACTCGTGGCCGAAGCGATCGATGAGCTGGGCGCGGAAGACAAAGCGATCGGCATTACACCGGTAGGATGCTCCGCGTTCCTGTACAACTATATCGACATCGACTGGATACAGGCTTCGCACGGGCGTGCGCCATCGGTTGCCACGACCGTGAAACGGCTTTGCACGGACAAACTCGTCTTCACCTACCAAGGGGACGGCGACCTGGCGGCAATCGGGACGGCGGAAGCCATTCACGCAGCCAATCGGGGAGACAATATCGCTATCATCTTTATCAACAACGCCATTTACGGCATGACGGGCGGCCAGATGGCGCCGACGACATTATTGGGGATGAAGACGGCCACTACACCGATGGGACGCGACGCCGCACTGAACGGTTACCCATTCAAAGTAGCGGACATGCTGGCCTTGCTGGACGGGGTGACATACGTGACCCGGCAGAGCGTCAACTCCCCGGCCAATGTGCGCAAGGCGAAGAAAGCGATCAAGAAAGCATTCGAGAATTCGATCAATAATAGAGGATTTTCATTCGTCGAGATCGTGGCGACCTGCAATTCGGGCTGGAAAATGACACCGGTGGCGGCTAACCAGTGGATGGAGGGCAATATGCACTCGACCTATCCGCTGGGGGACATCAAAGACCTCACTGCAACGACCGAAAAATAGCACACATCATGAAAGAAGAGATCATCATAGCCGGTTTCGGGGGACAGGGCGTACTCTCGATGGGTAAAATATTGGCATATTCGGGCGTTATGCAGGGCCAGGAGGTCAGCTGGATACCTTCTTACGGCCCGGAGATGCGGGGCGGGACGGCCAATGTGACCGTCATCCTGAGCGACCGAAAGATCAGCTCGCCGGTGGTACAGGAGTTCGACACCGGAATCATGCTGAACCAGCAGTCGCTGGACAAGTTCGAGGACTCCATCAAGCCGGGCGGCACGTTGCTTTACGACCCGAACGGGATCACCAATCCGCCGCATAGAACCGACCTCGCCGTTTACACGATCGATGCGGCCGTAGAGGCGGCAAGGAGCGGAAACGCCAAGGTATTCAATATGTTCGTACTGGGGGCTTTCCTGAAAATCCGGCCGTTGGTGACCGTGGAAAACGTGATCGAAGGCCTCCGTCACTCGCTGCCGGAAAGGGCCCATAAAATGATCCCGGCCAACGAAGAGGCTTTGAGAAAAGGGATGGAGCTGGTCAAAAAAGTTTAATATCAGACAATAAATACTTAGAGGGTCGGTAATCTGCCAGATTACCGACCCTCTAAGTATTCCTGCACCGCCGGACGGTATTTTCAGGAAATATCGATGCGGCTCCCGGCAATATAGACCGCCGATTCGTCATACCGTTCGACAGCCTCGGCATTCACCGTTCTGAGAAACAGATCACCTAATTCCCATTCCCAATGCGCGATACTCGTTTTGTTCCGGCAGGAGACTGCCCGCCACGCACATAATGCCGAACCAGCCGTCGTCCAACAGAGACATATCCACCCCTAAATCCGCCGCATCTGCAATGATCTTCTCCAACTCGCCCCTCGTCCATATCAAAATAGGTCGCCCATCCCCCTTGAGCTGACACTTCCGCACCCAGTCGTGGAAATCGCGGCTCGCCGGGCCTGTACTGTAGGCAAAATAAACTCCGGCGTGCGGAACACCTCCCTTTAGGAAGCCGATATTCCGAGCCCGAAGGGTTGATCTCTGAAATGAACCGCCAGTTATTGACATTGTCCATCCCCGAACGTAAAACGGAAAATTTCCCGTCCAACCCAGCGTCCCGATCACAGGTTTGAGTTCGGTTAGTCGGTTTTACCGGGAAAAGATATGCCGGAAAGCATCCGCCACTTCCCCCAGCACGAATCGCCAGCGCGTAGCTATCCCGATCGCCAAAGCGGCAATCAGAACATACATCAGCTTTTCGTTCAGGGTCAGCCCCTTCCACCATCCTTTGAGTCGGTCCATCATACCTGCGAATGTTTATTGGAAAGCAACCAGGCTCACCGCCATGATCGCCATGCCGATAATCAGCCCCCAGATCGCCACATGATGCTCCCCGTACTCGTGCGCCGCCGGCAGCAGCTCGTCCAACGAGATAAAGACCATGATCCCGGCAATAACGGCAAAAATGTACCCCAAAGTCATTTCGGTCAGGAACGGGGCAAGGATCAGGTAGCCGACTACGGCGCCCACCGGCTCGGCGAGGCCCGACAGAAACGAAAATTTAAACGCTTTCTTCCGGCTGCCCGTCGCATAATAGACCGGTACTGACACCGCAATCCCTTCCGGGAGATTGTGGATGGCAAGTGCCACCGCGGGGGCGATCCCCATCTGCGGGTTTTCCAACGAAGACATGAAAGTGGCGATCCCCTCCGGGAAATTGTGGATCCCGATCACCAGGGCCGTCATAATGCCTGTCCGCATCATGTGCTTCGAATTGACCAGCCGTCCCCCCGCAGACTTCACCTCGACCTGCATGCTCTCGATGCTCCGCATCTCGTGCGGATTCTCGACCGACGGCACCAACTTGTCGATCAGGGCTATGAATAAAATACCCCCGAAAAAGGAGAGCACCGTAGCGATTTGTCCCCAGCGATGACCGTAGTCGACCGAAAGAATCTCCGACGATTTGGCGAAAAGCTCCACGAAAGAGATATAAATCATCACCCCGGCCGAAAAGCCGAGCGAGAAGGAGAGGAATTTCCGGTTCGTCCGCTTGGCCAGCAGGGCGATCAGGCTCCCGATACCGGTCGAAAGGCCCGCCAACAGGGTGAGTATAAAGGCGTAAAGTACATTATGTTCCATACAGGAAGAAAAAACCGCCTCCGCAGCATGCGAAAACGGTATCAAATATAGCAAATTCCGGGCAAAAGCCCGTCACGCGGCAGCCCGGACGGATTATCCCACCCGGTTTTTGAATTTGACCGCCTCAAGTTCCTTGTTGGCCTGCGCGATTTTGTCAGCCAGTTCGGATTTGAACTTCATCATCTTCTGATGTACCTCCGGTTCGCCCGTCGCGATGATCTGCATGGCCAGGATTGCCGCATTCTTGGCCCCGTCCAAAGCCACGGTAGCCACCGGAATACCCGACGGCATCTGGAGGATCGAAAGGATGCTGTCCCAGCCGTCGATCGAGTTGGACGACTTGATCGGAACGCCCACCACGGGCAGCGGCGTCAGGGCTGCGATCACGCCCGGCAGGTGAGCAGCTCCGCCGGCACCCGCGATAATGACCTTCACGCCGCGCGTATGGGCCTTCTTCGCGAAATCCAACACCAGGTCGGGCGTACGGTGGGCCGACAGGGCGTTGATCTCGAACGGGATATTCATTTCATCGAGGAATTTGGCCGCTTCAGACATGATCTTGAGGTCCGAGGTGCTGCCCATGATGATCGAGACTTTCGGTTGCATAGGATAGGGTATTTTATTTAACTTTGCGAAAGTATAAACTTTTCGGCAAACATGCTCAATCTTTCGAAACCGACCCTTACCGTCCGCGACCGCCGCTTCGGGCTCTACATCCCGGAAGAGACTATCCACACGGCCATATCCGAAATAGCTGCGCGGGTCAACCGGGACTACCAGGATGCCGAACGGCCCCTGATGCTGGTGACGCTCAACGGGGCGTTCGTATTCGCGGGCGAACTGTTCCGGCAGCTCACCGGGCCGTTCGAAGTGGCTTTCATCAAACTCTCTTCCTACGGTTCAGGTCTGACTACCTCCGGACAGGTATCCGTAGATGTGCCTTTGACCACCGACGTTAAGGGACGAGACATCCTGATCGCCGAAGACGTGGTGGACACAGGCAATACGATTCATAAGCTGCATGCCATGCTGACGGAACAGGGCGCTAAAAGCGTCCGAGTGGCGACTTTGCTGCTGAAACCGGACACCTATTACAACCAACCGGAGCGGCCCGAACCGCTGCCGATCGATTATGCCGCGCTGGAATCCGAACCGGAATTCATTATCGGCTACGGGATGGACTACGACGGACTGGGACGGAATTTAGGCGCCCTTTACGCCGTCTGCGACGAAGAATAACATGACAGATAACAATATATACAACCTATTGGACGGGGGTCGGCTGCTGCCGCTGGTAGAGGATTTCTACACCATTCAGGGAGAGGGATACCATGCCGGAAAACCGGCCTATTTTATCCGATTGGGGGGATGCGACGTGGGATGCCGCTGGTGCGATGCCAAATTTACGTGGAATGCGAAACTCTATCCGCCCACGCCGATCGGCGAAATTGTGGAGCGGGCCGCAGCATTGCCGGCGCAAGCTATCGTCATTACAGGAGGCGAGCCGACACTGTATCCGCTGGAACCGCTGACTTCCGCACTCAAAGAGCGTGGATTGGAGATATTTATCGAAACCTCGGGGACAAATCCGCTGTCGGGACATATCGACTGGGTCTGCCTTTCGCCGAAGCGGCAGCAACCGCCGTTGCCGGAGGTACTGACACGGGCGGACGAACTCAAGGTGATTATCGAAACGCCGGACGATATTCGGTGGGCCGAGGAGAATGCCGCGCAAGTTTCAGGCCATTGCCGGCTCTATTT
>CAZAPI010000084.1:0-6995 GCA_964486945.1 uncultured Rikenella sp.
CCCCCGCCCGGAACGAGAGGTGAAAATTAAAGCTGAATAGATGAACACGTTAGGTTCCGACCATAAATTCCGGTTCCGGATGGATAAACAGGCCCAATGGCTGACGGCGATAGCTCTGCTGGTGATTGCAGGGGGCGTTGGGTGGCTGTTCTACTCTTCGGGGGGCAGCTATTTGCCGGCGTGGTTCACGACGGTGATCGTGGCACTCCTGCTTCTGGCGGCACTCTCCATCCCGCGCTTTATGCGGGTTTCGCCACACTCGGTGGAGATCCACTGCGCGATGGAACTGGTCAAAATCCCCATACGGGACATCCGGTATGTCCGGTTTATCGAACGGGGGCAGATGAAATATTGTTTCCCGGTATGGGGAATCTACGGGATCGGGGGCTATTACGGCTACTATTTCAACCTGAAGGAACGGAAGGTGTTCAGGCTCTGCGCTTCGCAGTGGCGTAATTTCGTGCTGATCGAGAATATCTACGAGGAGCAGTATGTGGTGAGCTGCGACGACCCGGCGGCATTCGTGGCGGCTGTCGAACAGTACAAATAGTACAGGATGCGTTCGGCGGCATATTGTCTCAGGCTGTCCGTCTTGTATTAAAGCGTTGATAAGCAGAATCTTGCGCCGTTCTGTCGGTTTTCCGGAGGAAAAGACGAAAAACTTTTTCACAAAAATTTATCCGAACATTTGTAATTCTAAAGATAATTGCCGTATATTTGCACTCGGAATTTTCGGGGTGTAGCACAGTCCGGTTAGCGCGCCACGTTCGGGACGTGGAGGTCGGAAGTTCGAATCTTCTCACCCCGACCGGGATTCCTCCCAAACGCAATCACTTTCGGTGATTGCGTTTTTTGTTTATGCTCCCCCGGATTTACACAAAGCGGGAAACAAAAACTTCCGACGGGGGAAACGTTCGGAAGGAATCCCGCAGTCACCGCCCGCCGCAGGCACGACGAAAGGCAGCGCAGCCGACCGACCTTTTGTTTAGAACTCCCTGCAAAAATCCCTATATTTGTTATCTCTAACTCAAACTACCCGAACCATGGTACACGATTCGCTGGGGAGCAGCGCCGCGAAATACTACAGCCTGCACCCCCTCTTCCGCAAGGCATTCGAATACATCGACAGCCACCTCGACCTATTCGCCGACCCCGCCTCCAACGGCAGGCACACTATCCAGGGCGACGACCTTTTCGTCATTGTCGGCGACAACCAGCTCAAGCGGCCCGAAGAGGCCGCCCTCGAAGCGCACGACCGATACATCGACTTGCAGGTGATGATCGCCGGCACCGAAAATTTCGGCTGGGCACAGCGCGCCGCCTGCACCGAGCTGCGCGGAAAATTCGACCCGGAGAACGATTTCATCCTCTACAACGACCTGCCGACCAGCACGGTGACGGCACTGCCGGGCGAGTTCGTGATCTTCTTCCCGGAGGACGCCCATGCGCCGCTGATCCGCCCCGAAGGTGTCAGCGGCGGGACCCGCAAAGCCATCGTCAAGGTCAAAGTCGACGCGAAATAAACCATAACCGCTAACCCCGCACATATGAACAGCCAGAAATCGAACCTGAGCCTGCTGGCATCGCTCGCCCTGTGTACCGTCGGGGCGCAGGCCGCTTCGCCGGCTCCCAAAACGAAAAGCAAGACCGGACCGGCACAGAAACCGAACGTGGTGATCATCCTGGCCGATGACCTCGGCTTCGGGGATATTGCCTGCAACGGCTCGTTCAATACCATCGCCACACCGAATGTCGACCGTCTGGCCGCGCAAGGGGTGCGGTTCGCCAACGCGCATGCCACGGCGGCAACCAGTACACCGGCGCGGTACAGCATCCTGACGGGCGAATACGCGTGGCGGCGGCCGGGGACGGGCATCGCCCCGGGCGACGCGGCCATGATCGTGACTCCGCAGCACCAGACCTTGCCGGCGATGATGCAACGGGCGGGTTACACGACAGCGGCCGTCGGCAAATGGCACCTCGGACTCGGCGACAAGGCCGGCCGGCAGGACTGGAACGGGGTCGTGACGCCGGGCCTGAAAGAGATCGGGTTCGACTACTCTTATATCATGGCGGCAACGGCCGATCGCGTGCCGTGCGTCTACATCGAGAACGGCAAAGTGGCGGGGCTGGACGTGGCCAACCACCCGGAGGACTCCATTCGTGTCAGCTACAGCAAGCCTTTTCCGGGCGAGCCGACTGGGCGCAAAAATCCGGAACTGCTGAAAATGAAAGCCAGCCACGGACACGATATGGCCATCGTGAACGGCATCGGCCGCATCGGGTACATGACGGGTGGAGGGCCGGCACGGTGGGTGGACGAGAATATCGCGGATACCATTACCGACCGGGCGGTGCAATTTATCGAACGGGCTGTTTCGGAGCAGCGCGAGGCGAAAAAAAACAAGTCTGAAAAACCGTTCTTCCTCTACTTCTGCACCAACGACATACATGTGCCGCGCTCGCCGCACGAGCGGTTCGTGGGCAAGAGCGGCATGGGGCCGCGCGGAGATGCCATCCTGCAATTCGACTGGTCGGTAGGCCGGGTGCTGGATGTTTTGGATTCGCTGGGCATCGCGGGCAATACGCTGGTGATCCTCTCGTCGGACAACGGCCCGGTGGTGGACGACGGTTACCAGGACCGTGCGGTGGAGCTGCTGGGCGACCACAAGCCGTGGGGCCGTTTCCGAGGGGGAAAGTATAGTATTTTCGAGGCGGGTACGCGAGTGCCGGCCATTGCGCGCTGGCCGAAGCGCATCCCGGCGGGCAGGGTGAGCGACGCGGCGGCTTCGCAGGTAGACTGGTTCGCCTCGCTGGCGGCACTGGTGGGCCAGGAGCTCTCGGAAGGCGAAGCGCCGGACAGCCGCAACCACCTCGGAGTGTGGCTGGGCAAGGATCGCAAGAAAGGACGGGCGTATATCGTGGAAAACGCAGGGACGCTCTCCATTACGGTCGACGGCTGGAAGTACATCGCGCCCGGCAACGGCGCGGCGAAGGATTACAATGTGAATATCGAGCTGGGGAATTCGAAAGCGCCTCAACTGTATAACCTCGTCGAGGATATGGGCGAGCGGAACAACCTGGCGGCGCAGTACCCGGAGAAGGTGGCAGCCCTGGCTGCGATGCTGGACGAGGTGCGAAAGACGAACGACGAACGACCGGAAATGAGCGGTATCCTAAACGAGGAAGAATAGCCTCAGCCCTGCATCTACGGGCAGAGCCGGGAGCATTCTGTTGCGGCGGCGTTGGTGCTCAAAAGGCCCCGTCGTTCGCCATCCAGCGCAGAACCGATGACCGAAAGAGGCCGCGGGCCTGACGCGCCGGACGGCTGCACGGTGGTGCTTCGGCTGAATATCGAGCTCCTGTCGGGCAAATGCAAACGTATCGAGGCGGGAAGCTGCCGAGCGGGAGTGACTACGGGCTACGAACAAGGGGTGTCGGGGCGTTGCCCGGCGCCCTTTTTGCATCGCGGCCGGGTCGGCCGGCGGCCTATACCGCCCTTTTATATCGACTCCCGGCGGCGGGCGGATAAACGAACGAAATAAAATAGTAGCTTTGCAGCGCCATGAACCGATCCATACTGCTTATCTATACGGGCGGAACCATCGGGATGAAAACCAATCCCGAAACGGGCTCCCTCGCCCCATTCGATTTCAACCAGGTCGAAACGGAGGTGCCGGAACTGAAGAAGTTCGGCGTCCGGATCGAAACCGTCACTTTCGACCCGGCAATCGACTCCTCGAACGTCAGCCCGGCGGAGTGGAACCGGCTGGCGCAGGTCATCCGGGACAATTACGAGCGATACGACGGCTTCGTGGTGCTCCACGGTACCGACACGATGGCGTATACGGCGTCGGCGCTGAGCTTTATGATGGAGAACCTCGCCAAACCGATCATCTTCACGGGAAGCCAGATACCGATCGGAGTGCTGCGTACCGACGGGCGGGAGAACCTGATCTCGGCCATCGAGATCGCGGCGGCGGGCGAAGTGCCGGAGGTCTGCATCTATTTCCAGAACAGCCTGCTGAGGGCCAACCGCACCATTAAGTACAACGCCGAGCATTTCAACGCCTTCCGCAGTCCGAACTACCCCCCGCTGGCCGAAGCGGGGATCACCATCAAATACAATACTCCTTATATAAGGAAAGTGGACAGTTTCCTGCCGTCGCTCAAAGTCAACACCTCGCTGGAGACGCGGGTGGCGGTGATCCGGATCTTCCCGGGATTGCGGCCCGAGATCTTCCGCGCGATGCTGGGGGTCGAAGAGTTGCGGGGAGTGGTGCTCGAAACCTACGGGGCCGGGAACGCCCCGACCGATGCCTGGTTCGTCGATGCGGTGACCGAAACGGTCAGGCGGGGCGTGGTGGTCATCAACGTGACCCAATGCGCCGCGGGGAGCGTGGACATGGGGTTGTACGACACGGGCCGGGCGCTGCTCGACGCCGGAGTGGTAAGCGGCCGCGACATGACCACCGAAGCGGCGCTGGCCAAACTGATGTACCTGCTGGGCGAAGAGTTGCCCATAGCGCAGATGGAACACTACCTGCACACCCCGATACGGGGCGAAATCTCGCTCTGATCCCGGTGCGGCAAAGGGCCGCAAAAACGAGGAAATTTGCAAGAATGTTGTGCACAATAAATATTTATTTTAACTTTAGCGCGTAAAAACGGCTTCCTGCCGTTGGCACTCCGGCCTTTTATGCGGCGAAAACGCGGCTCAAGCGGCTGTAAATCAAAGTCGGAATCGTTTTTTTTTGACAGAATTTTTACAAATTGGAGGAATGTCCGAGTGGTCGAAGGAGCACGCCTGGAAAGTGTGTATACCTCAAAAGGGTATCAAGGGTTCGAATCCCTTTTCCTCCGCAATCCGAACCGGATAAACGACTGTTGCCGCCGGGGCGGCTTGTCTGAATGGCCGAATCCGAAACGAGCTTGCTCGGTTGAGGGTTTTCGGGGATTCGGACAAAATGCAAAGCATGAGTCGTTTTGCGGGTCGGCGATTGCAGGGAGCCTGCCGGGAGGCGGGGGTAACGGGACGAAGTGACGTAATCCCGCAAATCTCAAAAAAGATTGGCGAAATTACAGGAAGCCGATCGGGAGACGGGAGATGACGGGACGAAGTGACGTAATCCCGTTGACATGCAGAGAAAAGACGGGGACTGGCAAGTCGCGTAGCGATGCCGTTGATCCCTGATAAGCCGGGAGACGGGGACTGACAAATTGCAAAGCCGCCGCAAGGTGCTGAGAGAACAGCCGGGTGCCGGCGACAGCGGGCGGGCCGGACGGTGCTGCCGGGTACTTCAGCCGAAAGTTCGCATCGCCTTAACCGGGAACCCGCAACCTTAGGGCAACGACAGCCTTTCGCCCGGTGCACGTGCGTGCACCGGGCGAAAGGTGCCGGACCTGCGGAAAATAACATAATCACAGCGGACTCACTGTCCGCAAAACACAACAGACGAACAACAACACAAAAAACAACTAATCAAATTTTACCGTCACTATGAAAAAACTTCTGACAATCGTGTCCATGGTAGGTCTGCTGACCTTCGGCACCGCGAACCTGTACGCTCAAGATGCCGCCGACTCCGCCGCTGCACCGCAGACGGAACAGGCCGTTACTCCGGCCGAAGAGGCTGTGGCAGATGCCGTGGCTGACGACGACCTGGGCGGCCAGCCGATGCACCAGGCTCTCAAACAAAAATTCATCGAAGGTGGTGTGGGTTGGATGTCCCCGATCCTTCTCTGCTTGATCCTCGGTCTGGCGATCGTGATCGAACGCGTTATCTACCTGAACCTGGCTACCATTAACACCAAAAAACTCCTCGAAAAAGTGGAAGACGCCCTCCAGAACGGCGGTGTCGAAGCAGCTAAGGAAGTTTGCCGCAACACCCGCGGCCCGGTGGCATCCATTTTCTACCAGGGTCTCGACCGCGCCAGCGAAGGGATCGACGTGGTTGAAAAATCGGTTGCTTCCTACGGTTCGGTACAGGCAGGGCACCTCGAAAACGGCATGTCGTGGATCTCGCTGTTCATCGCACTTTCTCCGATGCTCGGGTTCATGGGTACCGTGGTTGGTATGATCGCGGCGTTCGACGCCATCGAAGCTGCCGGCGACATCGCTCCGTCATTGGTCGCAGGGGGTATGAAGATCGCACTTCTGACCACCGTGGCCGGTCTTATCGCCGCTGTGATCCTCCAGCTCTTCTACAACTACCTGCTGGCTAAAATCGACAGCATCGTGATCTCGATGGAAGACGCTTCCATCTCGCTGGTGGACATCCTGACCAAATACCTCAAAAAATAACCGGCGCACACGCGCTTCGGCACAGATCCAAAAAAAGATATGAAATACCTTTCAATCATTAAATACATACTGCTCATCGTATCGGCCATTGTGGTGATCGCGGGCGCGGTGACCTTCGTCGACGGCGAAGAGAACGCAACGCTGAACCTGATGCTCGTCTGGTCATTCGCCATGGTCATCCTGACCATCGTGCTGACCATCGCCATGCCGCTGGTAGCAGTATTCCAGAACCCGAAGAGCGCTGTACGCTCGCTGATCGGGCTGGGAGCCATCGTCGTCGTATTCCTCGTATCCTATGCGCTGGCTACCGACGACCCCATCACGCTGGCCAGTGGCAGCGTCATCGACAATTCGTTCGAACTGAAGTTCAGCGACACCGCCCTGTATGCGACCTACATCGCTTTCGCCGGGGTGATCCTGAGCATTCTGTACGGCGAACTGTACAAAGTCTTTAAAAAATAAGGGTCCATACAATGGCTAAAAGAAAAGTTCCAGAAATCAACTCCGGATCAATGGCCGACATCGCGTTCCTGTTGCTCATCTTCTGGCTGATGACGACATCCATGAACGTCGATTCGGGTATCTCCCGGAAGTTGCCGCCCCTGGTCGACCAGGAACAGGACCCGGGGATGGACGCACACGAGCGTAACGTGCTCATGGTGTTCGTCAGCGGCAACAACCAGCTCCTGGT
>CAZAPI010000085.1:0-4041 GCA_964486945.1 uncultured Rikenella sp.
TACCGATGCAAGTCTTTTGTCGGCCGAGCGGAACGAGGCTGTGCGGCGACCGCCGGGGGAGGCGGTCGCCGAAACTACGCCCAAGGCTTCATTGCTTAGTCTCCCGGCGGGAGCCGAAACTGCCTAATGCGAAGCCAAAGGCTCCCGCAGCAGCAGTATCCCGGCCGCGGGCGAGCCCGCAGGGCGCGCGGGGGAGCGAACGGCGCATTCCGGATAGGAACGTCGGCCTTGCATGCCTGTTTTTCGGGAAGTTGCGTCCTTGCCGGTGTGCCCCGCGGAACCGCAGTAAGACAAAGAGCGAGTAGTGCGTTCCGATAAGGAACGCCGGGCGCCCCCTCGGGGGTGCCCGAAAACGACAGAGCGGGGAACTGAGCCCGAACCCGACAGAACGAGTAGCTAAGTCCCCATGGCAATGGCGGCCTCAGCGCCGGACGGCTTTCAGCCGTCGGGGGGGCAACGCAAGGCTGAACCCAAGAGCAGCTGAGTACCCGTGGCAAGACGAAGAGCGAGGAGCCGCCATTCGTCAGAATGGCCGGGCCCGTCGCCAAGCGCCTTTGGCGCTTCGCCCCCCAGGCGGCGGCCCGAAAATGACAGAGCGAATAGCTTGGCATCCGGGGCACCGGTGGCCCGAATAGAGGGTAGTTACAGTCATCCCCGCAGCTACGGACTGCAATGGAGCTGGAATTACCGGGGCTGGAGGTCGCGCGCTAACGGAAATCCGGCGAAAAGCCTGGCGGCTTTCCGACTGGATTTCCTACGTTAGCGGAGCGCGCGACATTCCTGCAATTGGCAAATACCCGACTATATTTCGCCAACAGGAGGAAACAAGAAAGAACTGCGCTTCCGCGCGGGGCCGCGTGCTCGCGGCGAGCGGGCGATGCTGCGCATCGCATGACAGTTTAAAAGTACGATTATACCTTAGCTTGGAGCCAGCAGTAAGACGAAGAGCGAATAACGCGTTCCGTTAGGAATGCCGGCTGCCCCCTCGAAAAGTCCCGGCCATCCCTTCGAAAAGCCCCGGCTATCCCTCGAAAGGTCCCGGCTGCCCTGCAAAAGCGTAAAGCAGCGCAATCTCGTCCGGCCAGCGGCTTTCGTCCGGAGTCTCCAGGATCAGCGGCATATCGTCGAAACGCGGGTCGGCAGCGATGTATCTGAACACTTCGACACCCAGCGTCCCCTCGCCCAGCGGAGCGTGGCGGTCCACCCGGCTCCCCAGCGCCTTGAGGTCATCGTTCAGGTGCATTCCTTTGAGGTATTTCAGCCCCACCACCCGGTCCAGCTCCGCGAAAGCCGCCTCGCAGGCCGCCGCCGTGCGGAGATCGTAACCGGCCGAAAAAGCGTGGCAGGTGTCGATGCAGATCCCCACGCGACTCTTGTCCTGCACACGGTCGATGATATAGGCAAGGTGGTCGAAACTCCAGCCCAGATTCGAACCCTGTCCCGCGGTATTCTCGATCACGGCAGTCACTCCGCTGGTTGCCTCCAGCGCCAGGTCGATCGACTCGGCGATCCGCGCGAGACACGCCTCGTCGGACATCTCCCTGAGCGAGCTGCCGGGATGGAAATTGAGCCGGTCGAGGCCGAGCAGTTCGCATCGCTTCATCTCGTCGCCGAAAGCCTGGCGCGATTTTCGGAGCCCCGCCGCGTCAGGGTGGCCCAGGTTGATCAGGTAACTGTCGTGGGGCAGGATCTGGAAAGGCTTGTACCCGTTTTCGGCGCAATTGGCCTTGAAACAGTCGATCTGTGCTGGGGTCAGGGGTGCGGCGACCCACTGCCGCTGGTTCTTGGTAAAGAGGGCGAAAGCCCCGGCGCCTATCTTCCGCGCATTCAGCGGGGCGTTCTCGACCCCACCGGCCGCGCTGACGTGTGCTCCGAAATATTTCATACAGCGTTCTTAAGGTTTTTTGTAAATTTGCATTTCATACCACTGTCGGGGTTTGGGCCCGCCTGATGCCTATGGTTGCAAAGCTACACATTCTGCTCAAAAATCCGCTGGTTCCGGCACTGCTCCTGCTGCTGTGCGGGGGGACGGCATCGGCGCAGTTCAACCCGAAGAAGCAGGCAGTGTCGCTCGAAACGGTGCCGGACACGCTCATCAAGCCGGCCAAACCGACCGCAGAGCTGAAATTCGAGCTGTACAGCGATGCGTACGACAAATACCTGCGCAAATTGCGTTCCAAACAACGGAACAGTTATACCATAAAGCCGGGCCTTCAGGTGACGCAGGTGAGTTTCAACAACTGGCAACAGGGGGGCGACAACTCCTATTCGGGTCTGGCATCGTTCAATTTCGAACACAACTACACAGCCCCGGTGTTCAGCATCAAAACGGTGTTCGACGCGAAGTACGGCCTGATGCGCACGACGGGACAGACGCGCAAGAACGTGGACTACTTCAACCTCTCGATTACGCCGAGCTGGAACATCTCGGAACGGTGGAAACTCTCCAGCTCGCTGATCTGGAAGTCGCAGTTTTCCAAGAGCTACGACTATCCCAAGGACCAGCCCAAGATCTGGAAGTCGTCGTTCATGGCACCGGGTACGGTCGAAATATCGGGCGGTTTCACGTACGAGCCGCCGAGCAAGAAGCTCAACATCCTGCTGGCCCCGATCGCCGGAAAGATGACCTTCGTGCTGAACGACTCGCTGTCGCGAAAGGGGGGATTCGGGATCGATCCGAAGAAGGAGAACCCGAAGTTCAAGGCAGAGATCGGTGCGCAGTTCCGCCTCAATTACAAGACGAAGTTCGCCAAGGAGAAGATCGAGTATATTACCAAACTGGAGTCGTTCTGGAATTACACGTTCGCGCCGTCGGCCACATGGGAGAACACACTGAATTTCAAGTTTACGGACGTGATTTCGGCATCGGTGATCGTCAATATGATCTACAACGACCAGATAACGACGCCGAAAGCGCAGGACAAGCGGGCCGAGGGGCGTGTGCCCAAGCCGTGGGATTACCTGCAGGTCTACCAGTCGGTGGGTTTCGGCCTGCAGTTCAATATCGCTTCGAAGCCGCACAAGCCGATCCCGGAGAGCACGATCACCCGGTCGAGGCTCAAGTATAAGAAGTAGCCTTAGTGTCGACAGGGTTTGCGCGCCTCTGTTTCCTTTCCGGGAAAGCAGAGGCGTTCCGTTTCAGCTACTCGCTCTTTGCGGATTCGGCCCCCTTCGCCTTCTCCGCCCCGGTCGCATAAATGTCCGGAAAACACCAGCCAAACTATCCGTAAAAACCGTCGGCACCCCGGCTGAAAAAATGCCTTGCAGAGATAAACTCCCGAATAAGTATTATCTTTGAAAATTAAAACCAATACACGACCATTATGCAGATCACCAAACGCCTCCTGGCGATCGCCGCCGCACTGCTGCTCGGTGCCGGAACCCACCGCACCGCCACTGCACAAGGCTTTTACTGGGGTCCCCGCGTCGGGCTCAACATCAGCACCGTCACCAAAACCACCTACTCCAAAGCCCGCGCCCGCGCCAACTTCGGACTGATGGCCGGCTATAAACTCAACGACCTCGTCGGATTGCAAGCCGAAGCCCTTTACTCCCTGCAAGGAAGCAAAATGACCAACAGCAACCACGTATACTCCTACAACTACCTCAAAATCCCCATGCTGGCCAAACTCTACCTGATCGGCGGCCTCAATGTCGAAGCCGGGATCTCCTTCAACTGGCTCGTCAAAGCCCAGGAGAAATGGAGCAGCACCGAGTACGACATCAGCGGTAACGCCACCGGAAAAGTGAGCCACAGCCAGAACCTGATGAGCAACACCAAAGGCTTCGATTTCACCATCCCCGTCGGCATCAACTACCAGTTCTCGCGGCTGTTCGACCTCGGACTGCGGTACGACATCTCCACCGTCCGCGTGCCCGAAGACCGGAAAAACCACGCCAAAAGCAGCAACTGGTCCGTCAGCCTCGGCGTGCGGTTCTAAAACGAAGAAGCACCCGGTCCGCCCGGACATCCGGGGCCGTATATAGGCCGCAGGGCGAAAACCACGAAAGAAAAAACCACACCTATGAAACACCTTTTCC
>CAZAPI010000085.1:4141-6911 GCA_964486945.1 uncultured Rikenella sp.
GGCCGCAGGGCGAAAACCACGAAAGAAAAAACCACACCTATGAAACACCTTTTCCCCGGCCTCCTTTGCGCCGCCTTGATCATGAGCGCCTGTACCGACAGCGGCAAAGGCCGGCTCGCCGTCAGCATCGAAGGCATGCCCGACGACAGCCTGATCTGCTCCTATTTCACCCCCGCCACCATCCGCCAGCGCGGTGATATGACCACCTTCCTGGTTGGCGGCAGCCGCACCGGCGAACGCGTCGAATTCACGATCGACATACCCGATGACGGACACCTCTACAAACTCTTCCTCGCCCCGCAGAGCTTCCGCGCCGACGGACCCCGGCAGAACATCGAACTTTTCCTGCTGCCCGGTGAGAAAACCAGCGTGCAGGCCGTGTACGAGCCTCAGGGCAAGACCATCGACTACACCGTCTCGGACAGCAGCCAGCAGCGATGGATGGACCACAGCAAAACCTTCGAACGCCTCCAGCTTCGGCTCGAAATGCTCAACGCCGCCGCCATGATGATCTCGCCCGAGCGTCGCACCTTCGGCGACACCCTCTACAAACAGATGCAGTCCATCGCCGACAGCATCTTGCAGATCAAGGCCGCTTACATCGGGGCCCATCCCGCCGACCCGGTCTCCGGCTACCTGACGACCACCATCGCCAACGGCCGCACCCTCGACAGCCTCTATAACCTGCTCGATCCCAGCGTTAAAGAGGGGCCGCTGAAAGAGTGGCTCGATTTGCAGAAAGAGATGACCGACAACATGTCCGCCGCCGAGCAGGCCCGGGAGACAGTCAAAGAAGGCACCCCGGCGCCCGACTTCACCCTGCCCCGCATCGACGGCAAAGAGTTCACCCTCTCGTCCCTGTACGGCCAGGGGAAATACACCGTCCTCGACTTCTGGGGCACCTGGTGCGGCTGGTGCATGAAAGGGATGCCCGCCATGAAAGAGGCATATGCCAAATATAAGGAGAGCGTGGAAATCGTCGGCATCGACTGCGGCGACCAGGAGGAAGCCTGGAAACAGACCGTCGGGCGGCAGCAGCTGCCTTGGATCAACGTGCGGGCCGACAGCGACCGCACCCCCGTGACATTCGGCATCGAAGCCTATCCCACCAAGATTATCCTCGACCCGCAAGGGACCATCCTCGCCCGGTTCACCGGCGAAGACCCCGCGTTCTACGCCACCCTCGACTCACTCGTTAACAAACGGTAACCTATCAGAATACAGACATGCAGTTCACAGCAGAGATTATCGCCGGGTTCCTCGGCGGCTCGATCGAAGGGCGCGCGGAAGCCGTCGTCAGCTCCGTGGCCAAGATCGAGGAGGCGCAGGACGGCGACCTCGTTTTCCTCTCCAACCCCAAATACGAAGAACACCTCTACCATACCGGCGCCACCATAGCCATCGTCAACAGCGATTTCAAAGCCCAGCATCCGCTGCCCGAAGGTCTGACCCTGGTTCGGGTCGCGAACGCCTATAAGGCATTCGCCACGCTGCTCGACCTCTATGTGGCCAACAAACCCCGGAAGAGCGGGATCAGCACCCTCGCCTTTATCCACCCGACGGCCACCGTAGGGGCAGACGTTTACGTCGGCGAGTACGCCGTGATCGGCGAAGGCGCCGTGGTCGGCGACGGGGCTGAAATTTGGCCGCAGGTCTACGTCGGCGACCACGTCAAAGTAGGCACCGGGTCGAAACTCTACCCCGGGGTCAAGGTTTACGAAGATTGCGTGATCGGCGACCGTGTCATCATCCAGGGCGGCACGGTGATCGGCGGCGACGGCTTCGGCTTCGCCCCCACCGAGGACGGCTCGTTCCAGAAAATCCCGCAGATCGGGAACGTCGTCATCGAAGACGACGTCGAGATCGGCTCCAACTCAGCCATCGACAGGGCTACTATGGGCTCGACCCGCATCAGGAAAGGCGCCAAGCTCGACAACCTGATCCAGATCGCCCATAACGTGGTGGTCGGCGAGAACACGGTGATGGCGGCGCAGGTTGGCATCGCGGGGTCAACGAAAGTGGGCAGCAACGTGATGATGGGCGGCCAGGTCGGTGTCGTGGGGCACATCACCATCGCGGACGGGGTGAAGATCGGCTCGCAGTCAGGCATCCCGAACAACATCCTGAAGCCGGGGATCACCGTTTTCGGATCTCCGGCCTATCCGGGGCTGGAGGGCCACCGCATCCAGGCATCGGTGAAGCAGCTCCCGGAACTGCGCAAGCAGGTTTCGGAGCTGGCGCGACAGGTCAAGGCCCTGGAAGAGCAGCTTGCCGGCAAGTAGACAGCCGATTATCGATCGTTAAAGAATAAGTCCCCGCAGCTCAAACCCGATAGAGCGAATAGCGCGTTCCGCGAGAACAGTTTTCGCCCCGGAGCCAGCGGGGCGCATAAGGGTAGTTACAGCCCGGTTGGAGTGCCCAGCGGCACCGGGCCTCCACCGGGGGTGGGTTGCCGTTCCGGCTTCCTCCTTGCGCCTCGGCCATTTAGGCAAGCCTAATGGCAGCTCGGCTGTAGCGTCGGTTCGGGCCGCACGGCTCGCTCCGTTCGCCGGGACAAATAAGGCCATACGGCGGAGCGCTTTAGCGCGGAGCCGCCGTAAGACGATGAGCGAATAGCGCGACTCGCCAGAGTCGCCGGGCCCGCCGCCAAGCCGCTTTGCGGCTTGGCGGCGGCCCGAAAATGACAGAGCGAATAGCTTGGCATCCGGGGCACCGGCTGCCCGAACCCGAGATAGCAAACAGTGCAATCCGAGAGTGCCGGCCCGCAAAC